>JANOZA010000208.1:0-17188 GCA_031429155.1 Verrucomicrobiota bacterium
CCACAAGCTATGCAGGCGGAGTGGTCAGTTTCGCGGCACAGCCGGGCTACTTTCACCGGCTGTGGTATAATCACGGGATCAGCAATGACGGGAATGGAAATGCCACCCTGATGTGGACGCTGCTGCCGGAGCAGGTCTATGGCACCGGGCAGAATGTCGCATGGCGGCTGCATGGCGACATCACCCCGGCGGCCCAAGGCGGCGGCACTCCGCCGCCCGCGACGCCGCTGATCATTCGCAGCTTCAACCTGCGGGCTTACAACAATGGTGATACGCTCATCCAGTGGTGGAGCCAGACGCAGCAGCGCACGCAGCGGGCCTGGCGTCCGGTGGCGGCCTCGCCCAATTTCAGTCTGCGCAAGCCGGGCACTCCGCCACCGCAGGCCGTGTTCTGGGTGCATACCGGCATGGCCATGTGGCATGGGAACGTAAACGATCCTTTGGACCCGGATGTGCTCCGGGTAGGCGGGGTCGCTGTCGCCAGGCTTTACTGGAGCGTCAGTTGCGTGCCTGGGTTTCCCAATCCGGCGCTCCAGGTGAATGATTACGACCCCTCTGAGCAACCGGTGTTGGATGCCCTTGTGGCCAGATACACCACCGTGCGCGACAAACTGGCCGCGGTGGTGGTCCCGCCGCCGCCGCCGCCCGCACCGCCCCCGCCGCCGGGCATCACCCTTTTTGGCGACCACGATCCGCAGCAGAACAACCGCTCCCGCCAGCTTTACCGCGTGGAGCGTCTTGAAGTGGACTCCGACTTCGACGGCATCCCCGACCATGCAGAACTGGCCGACCCCAATGCCAATCCCTACGACGTGATGAACCACGCCTTCGCCGCCTGGCCCCAGAGCGGCACCAATAACATCCCCAATGCCTACGAGGCATTGGGCGCTGCAATAAACGGCGTGGTCATTAATGAAGTCAAACTCAAGGGAGGCAGCGAATTCCAGGATGAAGACAATGATCAGTCGGACTGGATTGAACTTTACAACCCCACCGGCGCGCCTGTGAATCTCACTGGCTGGCAGTTACGGGACGGTTCGCCGGACCCGACGCCCGCGGCACCCGCCTCTGGCGATGAGCCTTACTTTACCTTCCCTCAGGTCGCGGATCCGCTGGGCGGTCCCCCGCAAGACGATCCCCGGAATATCATTCCGTCGGGCGGCTATCTCATGATCCCGTGCAAGGACAGCAACACTGCCACACCCAGCCCCTGGCTGCGTACGGGATGGAACCTTTCCACCACCGGTGAAATGGTCCGGCTCATGCGCCCCAGCCCCGGCACACCAGACCCGTTCGTCATGCACGACGAGTTCAACACCACTCCCACGCCCCCGGATCCGGTAACGCCGCGCTACGGGGCTGTTCCCGACGCCTATGACGAAAACTTCTCCTTCGGACGTGCCATGTGGGCCTTTCACACACCGGGTGGGGCCTCCCTGACCTATGGCTGGTTTGAGACGCCCACACCGGGTGCGATGAACACCGGGCTTTGGCACGAGGGCTTCTGTGCTCCCGTTCTGGGCGTCACTACCTTCAATCAGGACAACGGCCAGTTCCTCCAGACCGGCGTGAACAGCCGGGCGTTCGGGGCGCGCTTTGGAGCCTACATCACAGGAGGAAATGCGAACAATGGAGAGTTCATCTACTACACGCTCAATGGGGCCGTGCCCAGTCCGTGGTCCGCCATCGCCGACCCCGGCAGCCCAGGGAACCCTGCCACCGGAGCCTTAGACCTCAGCCCCGACACGCCCTTCAATGTCAATGACTTCACCACCGGGATCACCAGCCGCGGCTTCGTGGTGCGCGCCCGCACTTTTAAGGCCGGCTGTGTGCCGGGGCCGGTGCTCACGCGGAATTTCCTCTTTAAAGAGGATGTGCTGGGCCGCGTGGACGACCCCGCCACTGCCGGGGTGAATGAGTCAGAGCCGCGGCAGGACCGCCCTACAGGCTACCCGGAAAAGGCTTTTCCGGGAACAGCAGCCTCGGTTACGATGCGCTACGGCGTCCAGCCCGCATGGGGCACGGCTGCGGAGCGCCAAGCTATCGCCACGCAGCTCTCCGCAGCCCCCTCTATCGCCATTACCCTCCCTGTAGCGGATTCGTTTGATCCCGCGACGGCCGGCATCATCGCTGCTGCCGGTGCCACGGAGGACGGCCAGGGAAATAATACGCCCGATCCTCTCGGCAACGGCTGGGAACGCGCCGCCTCCGTGCAGTGGATTTTTGAGGACAGTGTGGGGAATGGAGCACCCTTGGAATTGGAGTGTGGACTGGATGTCGCCGGACGCACTTCCCTCTCCTATTCACAAACGCTCAAGAAGGGCTTCCGCCTCAGCTTCAAGAAAGAGTATGGGAAGGGAAAGTTTCAGATTACGGGACCGAATCCAGTGTTTGCCGGCACGACATTGGACGACGTCGAATACGACGAACTCGTCCTGCGCGGCCAGACGGGAGACAGTTGGACGAGCGCCCAGGGAAGCTGGTACGCATCTCACGCCAGCTACAGCCGGGAGCGGTGGGCGCGCACTTTCATGGAGGATGCCGGGCACTTCTCGCTCCAGAGCCGCCACATGCATGTATGGGTGAACGGCCTCTACTGGGGCACCTACATGCTCAGCGAGGTCGCCAGCCAGGAAACGCTGAATACACGGCTCGACAACGATACGGACTGGCAGATCTGGAAAGACGGCGGCCAGGTGCATGAAGCCCCCGCCACTGCGGGAGGCACTGCCGCCGCCGCTGCCGCCTGGCTGGCCCTTACCACTAATGCCGCAGACATGGCCACCGCCATCCAGCAGGGCGGCACCGGAGATGCTCAGTTGGCCACCCTCCAGGCCCTCATGGATGTGGACAACTTCTGCGACTACGTGCTCATCAACGGCTACATGGCCAACTGGGACAGCATGTGGAACAATGGGCGCATGTATCGCGATCCCTTGCCGGATGCCCCCGGCGAAGATTCCCTCATCCGCTGGATGGTTTATGATTGTGAGATGGGCGGCAATCCGGGCTACCTCCAGTATAACTGGACCGGCGAGCCGGGACCATGGAAGCAAAACCCCACCACCGGCGAATGGCTGCGCCAAGGCTGGATCGCCCGCGCCGCCGATGCCGAGCGCTGCGGCCCTCGCGGCATGATCCTCGCCACCACCACCGCGGGCAGCAACATTGTCACCTTCCCGCAGCAGACTACAGCGTACTACCACGGCCCCAGCAACGGCAGTGGATTCGGGGACAAATACCGCCTCTTCGGCCCCGGCATTCCCGTCGGTGCCAGGCCCGTCTCCGCCACCAGCAGTGCCGGCCTCACCACGCTGGCTCTCAGTCAGAACGCCACCGTCACTCAAAATGCAGTGCCCCTGGTCCACTACGTGGCCACCACTACCGCCGGCGCGCTCCTGCGCGACCTCACCTACCATCCCGGCTTCGCCCGCCGCCTCAGCGCCAGGATGCACCGGCACTTCTATGACTTGCGCTTGGGGAAAGAGGGTCTGCTCAGTGCCAATGCCGGCTGGGTAATCCCGGACCGCGCGGTCGCCTCCTACACCGCTCGCTCGGATGAATTTGCCCCTTTTAAGCCCTGTGAATACCTCCGCTGGGGCGCGGACTACGATGCCTCCGGCAACCAGCCGGTGAACGCCTGGTTCGGCAATCAGCCAGCCTATACTACGGGCACCTTCCTCCCGCAGCGCCGGGGCCACTTCACTACGGAACTGCAAAAGCATCCCTTCCCTCCAGGTGTTCAGCCCGGCCCCAATCCGCAGCCGCTCTATCTGCCTCTGGAACCTCCGGCTCTCACAGTCGTCGCCCCCGGAGATCCGCTGCCGCCCGGCTGGTCCGCTGTGAAGCTGGACCCGCGCATCCAGGGCGCAGGAGGCACCAACCCGCCCGGCACCATCATCCGCTACACCACGGACGGCAGCGACCCCTCCACCGTGGAGTTCCCGCCCTACTCCGCCGGGCAACTGAATATCGCCGGCGTCTATTTCGGCGGCCAGCGGGACTGGATCAACGTCCCGAATGGCACCGTCATCCGCGCCCGCACCGCCATCGTGGACTACCGCACCGCCGCACCGCCGCAGGACTCTGATAGCATTGTAGAGCGCATCGTCTCCGAGTCCGCCGTCAACTTCCCCTTCACCGTACAATGAAACTACGCTTCCTCCCCCTCCTCCTCACTGCCGCCCTGCCCGCCCCTGCTGCCGTCCTCATGCAGGCGCCCGGTGGCTTCTACCGCTCGGCCTCGGACAGCCCGTACTTTGCTCAGCTGCAAAACGGCAACGCCTACCTCGTGGACTTTAAGGACGACGACAGCTACTACTGGGTGAACAGTTCCGGGCAAACGATCCGCACGGAGTACACCAATCAACAGGTGGATGTCGTGAACACCATCCGCTGGGAATTCGCCGAGACCATCTTCAACACCGCCCATGAACCCGGAGCCGAAAACGTCTCCGTGGACGCCGACGACGGACAGTTGGACGGCTGGAGCAGCGGCGGGAGGGGCCTGAGGGGCGACGGGCTGACCCACACGCCCTCCATGGACATCTACTTCACGACGACCAATGGCGTGAGCACCTATCCGCTGTGGGTGGGATTTGTGATCACCGTCAATGTCGCCGCGATTTCCGGCGGCCAGCCAGTCCCCGCGCCGCGGGTGGACTTGCTGGGCGTGGGTGGCAACGTTTTGGGGTCGTTTTCGCTGTTCGATCTGAGAGCAGACATGAACGCAGCCAGTGCGATCGGCGGCCCCGGACAAATCCAGCGCGTCTTCAATGACCGCGCGGTGTTTTTTCACTCGGATGAACCCATCAGCCGGGTGAAGATTTACAATGGAGCCACCCTGGACCACCTCCAATGGGGCTACAGCACGGTTTATGTGCCGGAGCCGGGCACCGCCTCCCTGGCGCTGCTGGCCGGGGCCGCAATGTTGCGGCGCAGACGAACGCTATGAGGTTATGAGATACCTTCCCACACGCACGCCCCTCCTGCTGGCCTTCGCCGCCGTCCTGCCCGCCTCGGCGCAGGTGGTGGAGCGGTGGGTCCAGCGCTATGACCGGCAGGCCAATCAGGAATCCGCACCTTCCCTCGCCGTGGATGCCAGCGGGCAGGTGCTGGTGGCGGGCGATGCGGGGAGTGACTACCTCCAGGACACCCTCCTTATGAAGTATGCCGGTGCCAGCGGGGTGCTGCTGTGGGCACAGCATGGCGCGCAGATTTATGGCGGCAGCCCTGCGAGATCCCCTCTGGCTCTGGATGCCAGCGGAAATGCCGTCATCACCGGCAGTTCAGAGACGAAATTCTCCACGGCCAAGTACGCCTCCGCTGACGGTGCCGTGCTGTGGGGACCGGTTCATAACGAAATACTGAGCGATCACCCCCACACCGGCGCCAGCGCCGTTACCGTGGACCGCGACGGCCATGTCATCGTCACGGGAACCTTCGCTTCGCATCAATATATCGACGGAGACTACTACACCGCCAAGTATGAGGGCACAGGTGGGACACTGCTGTGGGAGCATTTTTACCAGGGCCCGGCCGGCAGTGGTGACCACCCGGTTGCCCTCGCCGCAGACCACCTCGGCAATGTCATCGTCACTGGTAATTCCTGCCCCGCTGGCTGTGCCATGGACTGGTTCACCGTCAAGTATGCCGCCAGCAACGGAGCCGTGTTATGGGAACAGCGATTTACGGGAGACTGGGACCGCTATGAATATGTAACTGATCTCGCCGTGGACGCCACCGGCAACGTCTTTGTCACCGGTTCGGGTCAGGGGGACAACAGCACGGACTGGTATCTCGTTAAATATGCCGCCGGCGATGGGGCCGTGCTCTGGAAATTGAGATGGGCCGGCCCGGCATATTACGGCGAAGATTTCCCCAGTGCCCTCGTGGTGGACGCTGCCGGCAACGTCATCATCACCGGTATCAGTGAAGCCCTCAACGGATGGAAGGGCTGGCGTACCGCCAAGTACGCCGCCGCGGACGGTGCCTTGCTCTGGGAGCGATTCTATTACGGCCCGGGCTACGGGGACCACACTCCCACCGCCCTGGACCTGGACGCAGCCGGCAACGTGCTCGTCACGGGCGCAACCAAAGCTGCCGGCACCGCCGGCACTCTGGACTACTACACCGTCAAATATGCCGTCACCGACGGCTCGCTGCTCTGGGAACAGCGTTACAACGGCCCTGGCAACAGTCTCGATGTCGCCACGAGCGTCGCCGCGACGCGCGACGGTGGGGCCGTCGTCACCGGCACTTCCTCACTCGGAAGCCTCTACACCTACACCACCATTCATTACGTTCCTGTCAGCACGCAGCAGCCGTGGCGGGCGCAGTTCTTCGGTGCCAATGCCAATGCCAGCGCCGCAGCCGACGATGCCGACCCGGACCACGACGGCCTGCCCAATCTCATTGAGTGGGGTTGCGGCTCAAACCCTGCCACCGTAAGCCCGCCGCCCGGCACGCCGGGACGCGATGGCGCGAACTTTACCTTCCGCTACCCCCGCAGCGCCGCTGCCGTCACTGCCGGGGCCCTGTTTGCCGTGGAATGGAGCGATACTCTGGCCGCTGGGACTTGGCAGTCGGACGGTGTCATCGAGACGGTTCTCTCCAACAACGGCACGCTCAAGCAAGTGCTCGCCGTACTTCCGGAGAGTTCAGGCCGGCGTTTTGCGAGACTGAAAGTGACAGCACCGTAGGATGAATGTGGCGGCAGAGGTCTCAGGGCTACACGCCGGTAAATCTGCAGGAGGCGGGGATTACCACGCTGAGGGTGCTGACCGGGGACCGGGCGGCGGGCCGGCCGATTCAATGCATGCCCGTGCCTTTCTCCCACGGCGTCATAGGGTGAAAACGGGCGTCATATTGTGCCTGTGACGGCGTCGTGGGGTGAGAACGGGCGTCAAATTGTGCCTCTGACGACGTCATAGGGTGAAGACGGGCGTCAAATTGTGCCTATGACGGCGTCATGGGGTGAGGTCGGGCGTCAAAAAGTGCCTATTACGACGTCATAGGCACTTTTGGAATAGAAAATAACTGAAACTTTTGGCGGACGGCGGCGGGAGGAGATGCTAATTTCCGGGGCTCGCCGGTGACGGCGGGCCGGGTGGACCTGCGGCGGAGCGCGGGGCGGCCCGCCCTTTTTACGCTCCGTTTTGCACTACCCAACTCAGAAAGAAAGGCACCAAAATTATGGCTTCCAATAAACTCCCCGTTGACCGCAATAAGCTCTACGTGATGGCCGATAACATGCTGGCGGGACTGGCGATGCATGGAGCGTCACTCGGCGTCGCCCAGAACACGGAGGCGAAAATCCGGGCGCTACTCGAAGTGCGGGACGCGGGCGGCTCCCTCATTCTCCCGGCAGTGGCCGGCACCGGGGCGCGGAATTGGGAACTGGCCTACGGCAACGCCAAGGCCACCAAGGCCGGTGCCTTCACTGCCGTCCAGGCCGCGGACGCTCAGTCCAGCGCCTTCATCGGCTCCGGCAAAAAGCACCTCAGTAATTTCCTCGGCAATGTCTGGAGCCCGGCATGGGCGCCCGTCGGCTATAACAATGCTACCCTCGAACTGCCCACAGACGAAAATCAGCGCTTCGATCTGCTGAAGGCCTACCGCTCCTTCCTCAATCTCAATCCCAACATGACCGTGAGCACGCCGCTGCTCACCATAAACGTCAGCGTGGCAGACAGCCGCATTGCCGCGCTGACCGCCGCGCGCACCCTGCGCCAAAACTGCCGCACCGACGCCGCCACCAAACGCGATGGCCGCGATGCCGTGGAAAAACTCCTGCGCCAGCGCATGTCAGGACTCATCGCAGAGCTCGCCCAGCTCATGCCCGGGGATGATCCCCGCTGGGCCGCATTCGGCCTCCATGCGCCCGCCGGGCCCACGCTCTCTGACAAACCCACCGGTGCCACCATGCAGGCCGGCCCCGCCGGATTCAACTTCCTGGACTGGAATGATACCGCCCGCGCGGATTCTTATAACGTGCTGCAAAAGCTGGAGGGCGAGACGGAGTTCACCCTCATCGCCAATGTGACGGACAGCGACGCGACGATCCCCGAAATCGCCAGCGGCACCTCCGCGGAATACGGCATCACCGGCCTGAACGGCGCCGGCACCGGCCCCATGAGCGATCCGATACCCTGGACCCAGCCATAAGGCCGGGGGCGTGGCCGAGGTGCAGGGCCGGGGAATCTGTGCGGTGCCCGCTGCCATTCCTCCCTTGCCTGGTGGTGGCCTCTGCTGCAACTCGCGCATCGGCATGGCATCACAGCGCACGGGAACTCAATTCATCAATGGCACTCCCTCCGGGCGGGCCGGGTTGGCATTCGCATGAGTAGTCCGCCGCCCAACAACATTCCGCACTACACGCAGGGCCGTGTCTCCAAACGGCGTGCCACGTTCTTCACGTTCGTTTTCCTTACCCTTGTCGCCGGTATCTGGCTGCTGGCGGATTCGCTGATGCGGGATGGATTCAATGTGGTGGAGATCGCCATGCTCGTGGTTTTCGCGCCGCTCTTTTACCAGCTTAGTGTGGGATTTTGGACGGCAGTCATCGGGCTCCACATCTCTGCCAAGCGCTCCCGTGATCCTTTGAACCTCGCCAACTCGCTCACCGCAGATGAGCGGAAAGCGCCGCTCACGGCCAGCACTGCGATCATCATGCCGGTCTATAATGAGGACGTCAGCCGCGTCTTCGAGGGGCTGCGCGTTATTTATCAGTCGCTCAAAGACAGCGGCCAGCTCGAGCACTTCGACTTCTATGTCCTCAGCGACTCTGACAATCCCAACAAGTGGGTCGAGGAGGAGCTGGCATGGCTGGAACTCTGCCGCCAGCTCGATGGATTCGGCCGCATCTTTTACCGGAAGCGCCGCAAGCCGATCAATCGCAAGAGCGGCAACGTCTCCGACTTTTGCCGCCGCTGGGGAAAGCGTTACCGCTACATGCTGGTGCTGGATGCTGATAGTGTCATGAGTGGCGCGCTGCTCGGCGACATGGTCCGGGTCATGGAGAAATATCCGTCCATCGGCATCGTCCAGACCGCGCCGCGGGTGTTTGGAGCGGAGACGGCGTTCGGGCGCGTCATGCAGTTTGCCCATGCCGTGTATGGCGAGCCGTTCATGGCCGGGCTCAACTACCTCGCCATGGGCAACGGCACGTTTTGGGGACACAATGCCATCATCCGCCTCACACCATTCATCGAAGACTGTGCGCTGCCGGAACTGCCGGGCCGGGAGCCGTTCGGCGGGCACATTCTCAGTCACGATTTTGTCGAGTCCGCGCTCATGCAAAAGGCCGGCTACAGTGTGTGGCTCCTGCCGGTGCAGGAAGGCAGCTATGAGGAAGGTCCGCCCACGCTGCTCGACACCCTCAAGCGCGACCGCCGCTGGTGTCAGGGCAACATGCAGCACATCAAGCTCCTCCTCGCCAAAGGCTGGCATCCGCTCGCGCGTCTCAACTTCTTCCACGGCATCCTCAGCTATCTCGCCTCGCCGCTGTGGTTCGCCTTTCTCGTGCTCGCCACCGTTCTCGCGGGAATGCCCGGCCAGATGTCTCTCGATGTCCGCGAGGGCAACTATGCCGGCACCGTTCTGCTCGTCCTGACGATTGGCCTGCTCTTCGTTCCGAAACTCCTCATCCTCTTCCGCCAGGTCCGGCGGCCCGACATCGCGCGGCATTTCCATTCACGGAAAGCGCTCATCACCTCCGTGGCGCTCGACACCGTTTTCTTCACCATCCTCGCGCCGATCCTGATGCTGTTTCATAGCAAGTTCGTCGTCTATACGCTGCTGGGCCGCGGCGTGAAGTGGGCCGAGCAGCGGCGCAAGTCCGACGGCAGTGTGGACTGGCAGGAGAGTATTCAAAATTTCACGGGCATCACCATACTGGCCATCGCCTGGGGCGTCATCGCCTTCTGGCAGTCGCCTCTCTTCTTTGCCTGGATCAGCCCCGTGCTGGCAGGCATCGCGCTGGCCATTCCCTTCAGCATCGCCACCTCCGGACAGCGCACCGGCAAAATGCGCGGGCTCTTCTCCACCGTGGAGGAACTCGATCCCCCGCAAGTCATCGGCGAACTGCAGCACCACCTCTCCCAGGCTCACCAGCGTAGTGTCCCTCTGCCAGCCCTCGCCAAAGACTACGGGCTCCTCCAGGCTACGCTCGATCCGTATGTAAATGCTCTGCATGTCAGCCTGCTCCGCCAGCGCCAGCGCGCCACGCCGGAGAGCCGCGACTACCTCGACCAGCTCCGCAAACGCATCGTCAAGGACGGCCCCGTCGCTCTCAATAAGCGCGAGCTCAGCGCCCTCATGTACGATCCCGATATGATGATGCGCCTCCATTACGACCTCTGGTCCGGCAGCGGCGAAGGCCTCGCCGACTGGTGGGAGGATGCTATCAAACAATACAACATCCTCACCCGCGAGCCGGTCACGGCGCTGTATCGGTGAGGCTGGTTTTGTGATGCCGGGTCCTGCGGAAAGAAAAGTGTTGTCAGCAGATGAGGCTCTGGCAACCTCTGCGCACTATGAGTGATGAACCACTTCCGCCTCCTTCGCCCGGTGCGCTTCCAGCAACCTACCCGTTGATCATTGCGCTGCATGGCACTGGCAAAACGGACGTCAGCCTTGTGGGGGTTCTTGATGTCGTGCGGGCCGCGTTTCCCGGGCTTCCGCCGGAGAATATCCATTGTCCCCAACTCGTGACCCGCCCGCTCTCCCGGGGGAGCCTTCTCGCCATCACGAGGACAGCCATGGATGAGATTGACACCCGATGGAAACCTGAACAGCACCGCGGGGTGATACTTATTGGTCACAGCCTTGGTGGTCTGATCGCGCGTAAAATATACGCAGCCGCCTGCGGGAGTTACGGGCAAGCACCCATGGAGGCCGAACTGGAGGCCGCAAATCCGCGCCCGTGGGCGGACAAGGTGGAGCGTGTGATCCTGCTGGCCTCTCTGGACCGGGGATGGCGACTCTCGCACGAGGTGGCGCTGAGCCAGGTCTTGCTGCAAATGTTCCTCCCTCTGGCCCGCCATCTGAGCCGCTATGGGATTTTGGCGTCACTGCTTGAGGCGGCGGTATGGGTTTGGGCGGCCTGTGGATTCCCCGGGGAGGTGCCGCTGCCGTGGCGCTTGCTTGCCGGAGCCGGAGCGGCATTCCTGATTCGCTGTGCGGCACTGAGGGCGAACCCGGGGCGGCAGCCGTTCACGCTCTTCGATGTCGAACGCGGCGAGCCCTATGTAGAAAAGCTCCGTTTTCAGTGGGCGCGGATGCGTTGGCGTTCGCAGCAGGGGAACGGAACTTGTGGCCGGGCCACGGTGGTTCGACTGCTGGGCAGCATTGACTGGCTGGTGGAGCCTGAGGATGCCGCGGACCCTGTTTTTGAAGCCGCGGTGGACGCCCATGCACCCTCGACGGGGAATCCTGCACCGGAGAAACGGTATTATGCCATGGAGGTTCCACAGAGCGATCACCGCAGTCTCATTGATATGATGCCCGGAAATCGTTCAGGGGCGAAAGAGGCACTCGTTTCCCGGCGGCGCGAACTTCTTTCGGCGGCGCTGACCGGCGATCAATTCTGTCTGGCGCGCTTGCACGTGGAATTGATTGAGGAGTCGCAGGTGCCCCGGCGGGATTCGCGCGTGACAGATGTGATTTTTGTCATTCACGGCATTCGTGACCGGGGATTTTGGACCCAGCATGTGGCTCAGCGCATTCGCAGGTATGCCGCCGACGAAGGGCATAAAGTGAAGATTATCGCGACGGAGACCTCAAGTTACGGTTATTTCGCCATGCTGCCCTTTGTGCTGTCCCGCACCCGTCAGCGGAAAGTGCTCTGGCTGCTGGATCAATATGCCGAGAATTGCGCCCTCTATCCGGAGGCTCAGTTTCACTACATCGGTCACAGCAACGGCACCTATCTGGCTGCCCGGGCGATGCTGAAAATAGACGCGGTGCGCTTCACCAATGTCGTTTTTGCGGGCAGCGTTCTCCCGCGGGACTATGACTGGCGGGCACTGATCCAAGGGGGACAGGTGAAGCGAGTGCTGAATTACGTCGCGACTGCCGACTGGGTCGTGGGAGTTTTTCCGTGGGCCATCGGCTGGATCCAGCGCGGAGGAGATGCGCTCCGCCGCTGGCTGGGCCGCCGGCCGCGGCGGGACCTTGGCAGCGCTTCGCATGATGGCTTCGATGATGAGTATCGAGAGGTTGGAACCGGTAATGGTGTCTGGAATGAGAAATGGGCCCGGGGCGGGCACGCGGCCGCGCTCGCTGAAGGCAATTGGGAGGCAATCGCCCGATTCGTCAGTGGTGGAGACCCGGGCATGGGGGAGGACTGTCGGAAAGTCAGGCAATTCCGTTCGGTCATGGTTGTCCTGCGGCTGCTCTTTCTCGTGTTGGTGGCAGGGGTCCTCTACGGAATCGCTTGTGTTTCCCCGTGGAATGCCGGCTGGCTTGAGACTTCCACGGAATGGTGGCAGTTCGCCGGCTTTGTAGGCGGAGTGGCTGCGCTGATGTGGATACTGCGCCGTGTTTAGCCTCTTTGCGGTACCCGTGAGCATGATAGATTGAAAGAGACCGGCCGCAGCCCGGGAGTGGGCTTTCGTTGCGCAGTGCGATCGCCGGGTGCAGGGTCAGGGCGATGTTTCTTCGCCTCTCACTTTTCCTGTGTGTGTCCGTCGCGGCGCTGGCGGCTCCGCCGGCGCAGATGCGGGTGGCGACGTTTAATGCCTCGCTGAACCGGACAGCATCGGGCACGTTGTTCGCGGACCTTTCGGCACCGGGTTCGGCGGGGTCGGGGGTGGCGCAGGCGAAGCGCATCGCGGAGATCATTCAGCGGAATGCGCCGGACGTGCTGCTGGTGAATGAATTCGACTACGACGCCCAGACGGACGGGCAGGGGAGGACAGTGGTGGATCTGTTTCACGACAACTTCCTCGCCGTTTCGCAAAACGGGCAGCCGGCGCTGACGTTTCCATATCGCTTCACAGCACCGTCGAATACGGGCGTCCACAGCGGGATGGATTTTGACAATAGCGCTAACGCAGCCAATCCCAGCGGCATCACCACCACGCCTGGCACGGACCCTTACGGCAATGACTGCTACGGCTTTGGCTGGTTTCCCGGGCAGTACGGGATGGTGGTGTATTCAAAATACCCGATCATGACCCCGGCGGTGAGGACGTTTCGGAATTTCCTCTGGAAGAATATTCCGGGAGCGTTGCTGCCGGACATTTCGACGACGTTGCCGCCGAAGGACTGGTATTCGGCGGCGGAACTGAATGTGTTCCGGCTGTCGTCGAAGAGTCACTGGGATGTGCCGGTGGATATGGGTGGCGGCCACGTTCTGCATTTCCTCGTGGATCATCCGACGCCGCCGGTCTTCGATTCCACCGAGGACCGGAACGGGAAGCGGAATCACGACGAGATACGGTTCTGGGCGGACTATGTGGACCCGGTGCGGGCGACGTACCATCGTGATGATGCCGGGGTGGCTGGCGGGTTGCCGGCGAATGCGCGGTTTGTCATCGCCGGGGATCACAATGCAGACCCGGTGAGAGGCGACAGCGTGGCGGGCGCGGCACAGCAACTCACCACGCATCCGCTCATCAATAACAGCGTGGTGCCGTCAGCCGCCGCTTACAGCAACAACACGACGAACACAGCGGACTTCACGCCCACCGATTTGCGCGTGGACTACGTGCTGCCGTCGAAGTCGGGCTTCACCATTCTGAATAGCGCCGTCTATTGGCCACTGGCGCCGCATCCTCAGGCGAGTCTCGTGACCAACGCCAATGCGAGCGATCACAAAATGGTCTGGCTGGATGTGCAGCCGCTGCCGGTGCTGGCCGAGGCGGTGAAGAATCTCAACGCGACGATGCCGGGCGGAAACATCGTGATCACTTTCACCGCTGCGGCGGGATATGCCTACACCTTGCAGGAGACTGGAAATGTGGCGGCAGGCGGTTGGATGCCGGTGCCGGGGGCTGTGGTGACCGTCGGGCCGGACTATGCAGCGTCCGTCAGCGTGCCGGTGACGGTGCCAGGCCGGCGGTTCTTCAGGATCGAAGTTCTCTTCGCCCCGTGAAGAGGATTTTCCCGCGGGGCCAACGGACCCTCTCAACTTAGCCGGACTCCGCCGCGTCCCCGAACGCGACCCTGTTCAATGTTGGACGTTAAATGTTCGATGTCCGATGTTTTCCCCTCTCTTCCTTTCTCCGCCCCGCCCGCCTAGCGCCGCAGCGCATTCACCAGATCATTGTAAGCGCTCACCACCGCCTGCACTTCCGACTGGGTTGGCGGGTCACTCACCGTCAGGTTCAAGAGCGGCACCCCGTTCGAGTTCGCCGAGGTCTGCGGCAGGGTGTTGAGCATCGCCTGGTTTGCGGTGTTGGAGAGATCATTGGATAGCTGCGCCTGCGTGACCTCCCCCCGCGGACCGGGCTGGAGGATAAAGTCGAAGTGCAGGACACCGGTAACGAGAGACACGTTCACACTCGTTCCACTGCCGATGGTGACAGAGTCCACCTGCGCGCCGGTCACGACGGGCACGGCATCTATGAGCGACTTGAGTCCGGTGAACTGGCTGCGGAGTTCGGGCGAGGTTATTTCAGCATGGCTGGCGGGCTTGGATGGATCGAATGGCATGGTGTTAATGGGTTAATGGTGTGCTGCGATAAAAACGTCTTATAAACTGCAGTGCAACTTTTATTTTTTGACGGCCATTCCGTAGAAAAAGCGGTCAGTCTCATTTCACTGACAAAACGCATCAACCGGGCACTGCACGCCATTTCTCCGCGAAATTTCTTTACAGCTTTGTTTCTTTGTGCAGAGTTTTCGCCGCCCGCACTTCCGCAGGGCGCTTAACAACCCTACCATACAACCCAAACAAATGGCACGCTTCGACGAAGGCCACAGGTACGACAGTTCCGTATTTTTCGACACGCCGGACGCGGGGCCGCCACCCACACCAATGAGCCAGCAAGACCTCTCCTCCACCGGACCCATGCCCGAGGCCGATTATGACGCCATCATGGACGCCTTTGACATCATCCTCACCAAACTCACGCCCTATGCCGTGCCGCTCTCCCCCGAGGAGCGCCAAAGCCTCATGAAGCAGGGCCCCAAGAGCATGGAATTCGTCACCGGCATGAAGACCCTCTCGGACCAGCTCGCCGGCCGCCTCGCCAGCATCGTGGACCTTCCCGGCTATGCCAAAGACACCGGCCTCTGCACCCAGGCATTCGCCCTCAATACCAAAGTCCTCCATGTCGCCGAAATCATCAGCGACCTCCTCATGGCTGCGGGCAGCGACTGCATGGTCACCTCCCTGACTGTTTACCGCCTCCTCCAGGCCCTGCGCGACGGCACCCTCGACGACAACCTCCGCCAGCTCGGCCGCCGTTTCGAGCGCGCCGCCCGCCTCCCCGCCACTCCGCCCACCCCCTGATTCCTCCCTCCGCCCCCGCGCCGTCCCGAACGCCGACCCTTTGCCGGGCCGGCGTTCGTTTTTTCCGGGCCATGCCAGTTTACAGAATTTCCGAAATTCACGGTAATTCACCATTTCACCGCCGCCGACCCCCATCTCCCATTCTCTGTACTGAGAAAAAATTCCTGTACCGAACTCAAAAGCCTCAACCGCGAGGCTCCAGGCACCGTATCCGGGGCCAAAAGCCCCACCCGCGAGGCCAAAAGCCCCACCTGCGAACCTCCCACCACGAAATGCCACTCAAAAAGCACCGAATCCCAAGCCCGTGAGCCTCAACCGCGAAGCAAAAAGCCCCGGCCTCCACGCCCCGGAGCCTAAACCCCGGAGCAAACAGCCCGGACTTCCACCCGTTTTGCTCCGCACTCCACCCAAAGAGCGCCGCCCGCGAGGCCAATGAGCCTCAAGCTCGAAGCAATGTGCCCCGCGTTCCAAGCAAATTCAGCTAGCGATGAGGGTGAACACGTCAGCGCCGCCCCCCCCCGCTCCCCCTGTCACCGCCGCCAACCTGGTGCCGCCGTCCGGCTACCGCCGCCCCGGCAATTCCGGCTCCTTCACCTCCTCCGGTGCCGCCCCGCCCCGCAACTGCTCCTGCGCCGCCCGGATTTGCTCCACCCGGGCCGCCGCACGCTCGCGCATTTCCAGGATGACTCTCTGCGTGTTGGCATCGTTCTCCGGCAGTGCCGGCCCGCTCGTTGTCGTTCCGGCGGCCCCGTGCTCTTGCATGGTATCCACCGTGACTGCCCCGGGTCTCCTTTTTTCACTGAATCCGTCGCCCTGTGATTTCCACCAGAGCCAGGCAAAGGCGATAACCGCAAGGAGAGTCACGGTCAATAATATCGTTGTGGCGGTGCGAGGATTGGCCTTCATAAGGTGCGATTATCCTGCCATGGGGTGACTTCGGCAGGCATTTGGGATAATGCGGATTCATTGATCTGTCTCACTGGGCCCTGTTCCATACAGCCCCAGGGCAGGATCTTCCACGGCACCGCCAATAATCGGGTAAAGATCACCCTCATTTTCAGGGCCGGCCGACTTTGCTGTCATTGGCCATAACTCCTTGTGCGTTTTGAGGGGCTTCCCAGGAACCGCCACCCAGCCGCCGTTGGCTGATTTCACGCAGAATGCGTAATTGTGGGGCTCAACCATGAGCAGGCCCACCCTGCCGGCCTTTTCCTCTGCGGCACAGTGGGCATCAAAATCCTCCGGCTTTAGAGAGAAAGCCCGCTTCTGCACGATCCTGTCTTGCCGCGGATAATCAGGGAATAGCTCTATTGCCGCGGCGTGCATACGGGGATCACCACGCTTGTAGCGCCGAATATCCCAGAACTTATCATTGGGGAGCCAAGTGTATGGATGGCCGGCCTTTTTCCAACCAGGAGCCTGATCGGCCACGGTCGGGTCGTAGAGGTCTGCGACCACAGGCTTTGGTTCGCTGGAGTCGGTCCTGTGAGCATCGCCAGTTGACTCGTCCCGTTTTGTTTCCGTGGCAGTTGTAGAGGGAGCAGTATCATGCCGGGTAGTGTCCGCGCGGTCACAGCCGGGTATGATCAAGGCCGCTGACATTGAAATGCAAATAAGAAGTTTCATACCTAAGGAAGCGGATGGTCAAGGATATGCATAGAATTGCCACCGGGCGGAGCTTCATGATGCGATCTCATTGATCGGCCTCACCAGGACCTGTTCCATAGA
>JANOZA010000209.1:0-3130 GCA_031429155.1 Verrucomicrobiota bacterium
CGAATGGTTCGGGGAGCTGGGCTATGCGGTCGGGCACGGGCCGCATCTCGCGCCCGGTGAACCGGCGGCGGAGCGGGATTCGTTTGGCGAGGTGGTGCTGGTGGGGCGCTTGCGCGAGGCCATCCGGCGGCTGAACCCGGCATTGAGCGAACCTGTTTTTTCAACAAGAATGCCGAACGCTCTTTAACCCATGGCTGCCAAACCGAAATTCGACCCGCGCAAGCTGATGGAGATGGCCATCGACGTGATGCGTCAGTCCATCAACGAACCGCGAGATGATGATGCCGTCCCGCCCAAGGTGGGAGCGGTGCTGTGGAAGCCCGATGGGACCGTTGAGGCGGCTGCCCGTGGTGAGTTGCGTTATGGCGACCACGCGGAGTTCACCTTGTTGGAACGGAAGAATCGCAGCAATCGGCTGGATGGCTCGATTCTCTTCGCCACGCTCGAACCCTGTGCGCCTGGTGCGCGAAATCACCCGAAACTGGCCTGCGCGGAGCGCATCGTGAATGCCCGCATCAAGGAGGTCTATGTCGGCATCCAAGACCCGCACCCGAAGGTGGCGGGCGAAGGCCTCAAGTTTCTCAAACGCCATGGCGTGATCATTCACATTTTTGATCGCGACCTTCAGGAGGTCATCAAGCAGGAGAATGCCGAATTCTTTGACCTGGCGGAGCGTGCCGCTGAGAAACACCGGAGGCGTGCGACCATCACGCTTTCTGAGTATGAGAAGCCGAATGCCGAAGTGCTGCTTAAAGACCTTTCCGATGAGGCATTGAAGCGTTACCAGAAGTTTCTCGGGCTGGGAGAAAAGGAGACTGCAGTATTTCACCGCCGACTGCAGCAGCAGGGCTTACTGGAAGTCTCCAGGGACAAACGGCAACCGACTGGATTCGGCACGCTGTTGTTTGGGCAGCATCCAAGGGATTCAATCGCTCAGGCGGGTTTACTTGCCACCATGCACTACGAAGACGGTCGTGAGGAAGTTCGTGACTTCGACGGCCCGATGGTTCTTGTGCCCGAGCAGGTTTTTCAATGGCTGAAGGATAAGCTACCCAATCCCATCAAACGGAGCGGAGCACAGCGCGTGGAAGTGAACGAAGCACTCTTTGAGCTTGTTCGCGAAGGCGTGGTGAACGCGCTGGTGCATCGCGACTATGGCATCAAAGGCGCGAAGTGCCAGTTGAGCGTCACGCCGGACGCCATCGTGGTGAAAAGTCCCGGTGGCCCAATCGAGCCGATCACGCTCGAACAGCTTCAATCGTTCAACGCTCCGATGATCAGCCGGAATCCACGCCTGCACGCGGTCTTTTCCAAGATGGAACTGGCTGAGGAACGCGGTTTGGGACTGAAGTCGATGAAAAGTCGTGCTGCTGAGGCTGAACTTCCGCTTCCCAGATACACATGGGAAGATCCATATTTGGTGCTGACGTTGTATCGCTCGCCGGAAAGCGCGACAAAGAGCCTCGGCAAGGATGTCATCGAAAGCTTGAGCAAAACGGAGCGGGCTGGCTGGGAGTGGCTCGCGACTAGGGAGACGACGTCCTCGACCGAGTATGCCTCCGCCATGGCGGTTCCCAACCGGACGGCGCTCAATCATCTAAAGCGATTCACCGATTTGAAGGTTTTGGAAAAGACCGGCTCCGGTCCGACAACCCAGTATCGCGTGATTCGCCGATGAAACTCCAGATTCACACTCCGCCGATCCCGCCAAAATGGCGGGATAGATGCAGGCTTGAGGGGCTGTTTCACGAATCCCGCCAAATATCCCGCCAAAATGGCAGGATAGGAGGTCTCAAAAAGGCACCAAATCGAGAATCGCGACATGGATCGCGACATCATGTCGCGATTGCAGGAGCATCGTTTTCCGGGGGCGATTTCTTGTATAAACGCAAACCGACTAAACGACCGCCAGCACGCCCAATCCTCTTATTTTCAGGGGAATCCTTATTAAAACGCAAAACTGCGAAGCCATGAGCCTGAACGAATCCATCGTCGAAGACGCCGCCCTCGAATGGTTCGGGGAGCTGGGCTATGCGGTCGGGCACGGGCCGCATCTCGCGCCCGGTGAATATGCCAAAGGCACCCTCAACCCGGCCTTCTCCCAGCGGGAGAAGGAGGAAGAGCGCGAGGCCATCCGGCGGCTGAATCCGGCCATTCCCGAGGAGGCAGCTGCAACTGACAAGGAATCCTTGTCAGTTCAAAACACATCGAAAAGAGACAGAACCCATGAGCAAAGATAAGCCAACAACCGGCGGTCGTGCCAAGAAGAAGGCCGAAGTCTCCCTTGTCCGCTCTTCGGCGGCGGAATACCTCACCTTTGTCGCCGCCAGCGGCCAAGGTGGCGTCGAGGCCGTTTACGCCGATGAAAACGTCTGGCTCAGCCAGAAGATGATGGCGGTGCTCTACGATGTGGATGTCAGGACGATCAGCTACCACCTGAAAAACGTCTTCGCCGACCACGAGCTGGAGGAGAAGTCAGTTATCCAATTTTTTCGGATAACTGCCGCCGACGGCAAAACCTACGACACCGGCCACTACAACCTCTCCGGCATCATCGCCGTCGGCTACAAGGTGAATTCTGAGCGCGCCGTGCAGTTCCGCAAATGGGCGACGGGTATCATCAAGGAGTTCACCATCAAAGCCTACGTCATGGATGACGAGCGCCTGAAAAACGACGGCACCATCCTCGGCAAAAGATACTTCGAGGAACAACTCGAGCGCATCCGCGAGATTCGCCTCAGCAAGCGCAAGTTCTACCAGAAAATCACCGACATCTACGCCACCGCCCTCGATTACGATGTCACGGCGCAAGCGACCCAACGCTTCTTCGCCACCGTGCAGAACAAGCTCCACTGGGCGATCCACGGCCAAACCGCCGCCGAGGTCACTGTCTCCCGCGCCGATGCGGAAAAGACCAAAATGGGACTCACCACCTGGAAGGATGCCCCGCATGGGAAGATCCAGAAGTTTGATGTCAGCATCGCCAAAAACTACCTCACCGATGCCGAACTCGCCCAGCTACTGCGGCTCGTCAACGCCTACCTCGACATCGCCGAAGATATGGCAATGCGCAAGATGCCCATGACCATGGCGGACTGGGAAGAACGCCTCAACCGCTTCATCGCCGCCA
>JANOZA010000210.1:0-8215 GCA_031429155.1 Verrucomicrobiota bacterium
CAAAGTGGTGGAGCAGTTCCGCGCCGACAAGGTGACGAACTTCAAATACAAGCGCCGCAAGGGCTACCACCGCACCAAAGGCCACCGCCGCCAAATGACCCGCCTCCAGATCGAGGCCATCAACGTCTAATTTTCCACCCCTTACCCCCCACCCCGTCATGGCACACAAGAAAGGTCAAGGCTCCGTCAAAAACGGACGCGACAGCCAGAGCAAAAGACTCGGCGTCAAGAAATTCGGCGGCCAGCAGGTCATCGCCGGCAACATCATCATCCGCCAGCGCGGGACCAAGTGGGTGCCCGGCACCGGCGTCGGTCTCGGCAAGGACTACACCATCTTCGCCATCACCGACGGCAAAGTGCGCTTCGACCGTGAAGGCCGCCGCGTAAATGTGGACGAAGTCCTCACGGCATAAACTTTCGCCGCTCCCGCGGCATAACATTCATTTCATTGGTTTGGAGTGATCCCGAGGCAGGCGGTTCTGTGAGTGCAGGCCGCCTGTTTCATTGTACGGATGAGCCCGTGCCGGAGTCACTCGCCAACAGGCCCGCAGACCCTGCCCCCCGTGCCGGCAGTCTCGAACCGCAGGGGATCGCGCACGATTGTTGCGGAGGCGGCCTCCCATTCCGCAGCAAATCGCCCGCCGGCACACGCGCTCTGTCCGGCATACCAGTCGGTGGCCTCTTTTAATCCGACCTCATCTTCACCGCCGGCCGCTGGCAGTGCGTGCAACTCACCTTCTGAGGCAGAGGCAGTGGGAGCTGGGGGCCTTCGGTACTGTGATTGACGACGCCGACCAGGGAGAGTTGGTCGTGGAGCGATGCCGGTGTTTCTGCTCACGGCGGATTTGACAGGCTCCCGATCTGCTTAACACTTCCGCGTCGTGTCCGAAGAAATTCCCCTGCCGCCCTCCGCCTTGCATTCACCGGAGCACTATGTGCAGCCCACACGGTGGTCACTGGTGCGCCGGGCTGCCGGTGGGGGAGGGCAGGCGCAGCAGGCGCTGGCGGAAATCCTCAGCCATTACTGGTATCCGCTCTACGCCTGGGCACGGCGGCGCGGCATGTCAGAAGAAGATGCCGCGGACGGCGTGCAGGACTTTCTGTCCAAAGCCTGCGCCACCAACCTTCTCGCCACCGCCAGGGAGGAGCGCGGTCGCCTGCGCGGGTGGCTGCTCACGTGCTTCCAGCGCCACCTCAAAGACACCATCCGGCGCGAGCACGCCCTGAAACGCGGCGGCGGCGCGGTCCACCTCAGTATTGACTGGCAGGGCGCGGAATCCATCTACCTCGCCGAGCCGGCCCTCACCGAAACCCCCGACGCCATCTACGCCCGCACCTGGGCCGTCTCGCTCATGGAGGAGGCTCTCCTCCAACTCTCCGCTCACTACTGCGCCACGGGACGCGCCGCCCTGCACGATGCTCTGCTCCCCGCCCTCGAATCCCCGCTGCCCGACACCACCTTCGCGGCCACCGCCGCCACGCTCGGCATGACGCCCGGCTCCCTGCGCAGCGCCGCCGTCCGCTTTCGTCACCGTTACCGCGCCATCCTTCTCGAACTCGCCGCCGCCCGCCTCGGCATCACCTCCGAAGCCGCCCTCGCACAGGAACTCCGCGCCCTCCTCACCGGAACGTAGCTCGACTTTCCAAAGTCGAGTGCCCCGCGGACTCGACTTTGGAAAGTCGAGCTGCGTGCGGCACATTTCTCCCCGACTTCCCTATATAAGACGGAAGCACCCATGCCCATCACGCCCGCCACTCTCCGACTCCATGGACTCGATCCCGCCGCACTCGCCGGCGTGCTCTCTCCGGGCGGCGCACGTCCGGACATTTCCGGCTGGGAAATAATAGCGCCGCTCGGCGAAGGCGGACTCGGCACCGTGTGGAAAGCCCGCCGCACTGGAGTGTTGGTGGATGGAAATGGCGGCAACATGCCGCCACTCCCAGCGCTGGCCGCCATCAAAGTCCCCCGCGCCGAAGACATCTCCCTCGTCGAGCGCCTCGAAGCCGAAGCCACCGCCCTCCGCGCCCTCGATCACCCTCACATCGTCCGCCTCCTGGAGAGCGGCCCCCTGGAAAACGGCAGCCTCTACCTCGCCATGGAATATGTGGACGGTCCCGCGCTCTCCCACGCCATCCCGTCCGCCGGATTCCCCGCCGCCCGCGCCTGCGAGTTGTTCCGCCAGATCTCCGCCGCCGTCATCCACGCCCACAGCCGCGGCGTCCTCCACCGCGACCTCAAGCCCGGCAATATCCTCCTCGATTCGTCAGGCCATGCCCGCGTCGCCGACTTCGGACTCGCGCACTCCGTGGCCGGCCGCGTGCAGCGACTCTCCCTCACTCTCGCCGGACTCATCGCCGGCACCGCCGAGTATCTTCCGCCCGAAGCCTACCGCGCCGGCTACGAACCCGCCCCCACCGCCGACATCTACTCCCTCGGCGTCATCCTCCACGAACTCCTCACCGGCAGCCCTCCCCGCGGCGCATGGCCCCCCGTTTCCCTGCACAAGAAGGACGTGGACATCCGCCTCGACGACCTCCTCCGCCGCGCCCTGGAACCCGACCCTGCCAAACGCTTCCCCACCGTCCAGGCCATGCTCGCGGAACTGGAAAGCATCCTCCGCACCCCCGCCCGCTATGCCGGCACCCCGCGCCTCACCCGCCCCGTCCGCTTCATGGACTTCCTGTGGACGCTGCTCGGCCTCTTTCTGCTGCTCGGGGCGTTTGGCGTCATCGCCCGCATTGAGAAATACGGCTTCGGCCTGCCCGTGGACCTCATCGGCAGCGAGACCACCCGCATCGGTACGTATCAAGCCATCGTCATCCTGCTCGCCGTCGCCGCGCCAGCGTGTCTCTGGCAGCTTTTCCGCCTTTGGCATTTCCGCGCCGTGCCTCTGCGCGAGGCGCTGCCCTCGCCCTTCGGTGCCCGCCTCGGTTCCTCGCGCACCGCCGCGGTCGCCGTGGCCCTTGCCCAGCTTCTCTGCGTGCTCGCCCCGGCCTACTTCGGGGCGGAGGCATGGAGGGAGAAGTGCCTGAAGTGGCTCACGCCGGAAGACTATCCGTGGACCGAGGGATTCGTCGTCACCGAAGGCGTTCACGGAGAAGTGGCGCATGATCCCTGGCAATGGCCGGCCGAGAACCGGAAATACTCCCTGCGCGAGCGCACCGGCTGGATCACTGATCCCCTCGGCTCCAATCTCGACCACACCAACTTCATCCCGGGCTACGTTCCGCGCCTCGTCGCCGGCCTCACCATGCTCTATGCCGCCACGGTGGTGCTCACGCTGCTATCCGCGCTCGCCCGCTGGTGGCGCTTTCGCAAATGGAGCCAGTCCGCCGCGCTCGTCATCCTCACCTTCCTCTCCGTGCGGGCCGTGCGGGCGGACCTCGCCGCATGGAATGCCTCCACAACGCGCGAGGCCAACCGGATTGCCCCACTCCGCCGCGTGTTCGACCGGCACGGTGAGCGGATTGAGCAAATCATCACGATGATCTCTGCCGGTGGCTCACCCCTGGGCGAGCACCCGCTCTGCTTCGCGAATCAAGTGCTGCTCGGTGACACTTCGCACGACCGGGCCACTCTCGCACCGGCCCTGTCATCGTGGGCGGCACCCTTCCGCCAGCCACACCGCCACCTCACGAAGATCAGCCAGGGAGTCGTTCCAGGGCTCATACTGGATCAATGCTTCGCCTGGCAGGTCCATGAGGACTGCACCGATCCCCCCGGCGGACCCGCCACCGGGTCGCTCACCATCACCGGAGCCGCCGGCGACATACTCTTTAATTCAAACACCTTCGCCATCCGCCGCCTCGCCACCGCCACCTTTCCACTCTGGAGGGCCGCGCCGCGCCCGCTCACGCCCGGGGAAGCCGACACATGGGCGCAGACCTTCGCCAACGCCCTCACGCAGCAGCCCGGCACTGGTCAGCCCGATCCCCTGGACGCGCTCTTCCTCCCGCACCTGCTCACCAGCGAGCCCGTCTGCCAATGGCAGCCCGACTTCCGCGTCGAGCCACAACCACGCGCCACCATCCTCGCCCCGCTGCGCGCCCTCCGCGCCCGCGCCCCGCGCTCCTTTTCCGTGCAGACGCCCGGCCCCGCCGAACATCTCCCCGGCGGACGCCGCCGCATCGCCCTGACCTTCGGAGACGGCAACGACACCGCCCACTGGCACGCCGACCTCATCTTCACCGCCGGCAGATGGCAGTGTGCGCAGTTGCTGACCGGGCAAAGCCGATAGCCCTGGGATCTCCCAAAAAAATAGTTCCCCTGCGTGCGGCACAAAACGGAAAAAAATCAGTATTTGGGTATGGCGGAGCGGAATGATTCCCACCCGGCTCCCAGATTCCTTTTCACCATCACAGCCATGAACACACCCACTGCCCCGCTCCGCTCCCCTCGCGCGCTCGCAAGGGCCGCGGGGGCGCTCCTGCTTTTCAGCCTCGCCGCTCTCTGGGTCGCGCCTGCCGCAGCAGAGGTGCCGGACACGCTGCAATACGCCATCCCCGCCCCGCCCGTTGGCACGCTGACGGAGCCGCACCTTAGTCAAAGTGTGGCCGTGGACGGGAGCTATACCATCGTCGGGGTACCCCTCGACGACAGTAGCGGGACGGACTCGGGTGTGGTGAAGGTATTTGATTCCAGCACCGGGGCGCTGCGCTTCCTGCTGCCCAATCCCGGGCCGGAGGCGTCGGACTGGTTCGGCTGGACGGTAGGGATCTCCGGCACGCGGGTGGTGGTGGGTGCTTACGGGGACAACACGGGAGCGACCGATGCGGGCAGCGCCTATATCTATGACCTCGCCAGCGGCACGCCCACGGTGCCTGTGACCACTCTGAACCACCCCGCGGCGGGTGAATTGTTCGGCTACGCGGTGGCGATCTCGGGCGCGCGGGTGGTGGTCGGGGCGGTGTATAGCGCCACGGGGGCGACCAATGCGGGCAGCGCCTACGTGTATGATCTGAACAGCGGCACACCCACGGTGCCCGTCGTCACGCTGAACAATCCCAGCCCGGCGGTGAGTGACAACTTCGGTGGCTCAGTGGGGATCTCCGGGACGTGGGTGGTGATCGGATCTAACGGAGACGACGGAGGCCGGACCGACGGAGGCAGTGCATTTGTGTATGACCTGAGCCGCAGCACGCCCGCAGTGCCCGTGGCCACGCTCTACAAACCCGGGGTGGCGGTGGAGGACGAGTTCGGCTACCCGGTGGCGATTTCCGGCACGCGGATGGTAGTGGGAGCACGCTTTGACGACACGGGCGCGTACAATGCCGGCAGCGCCTATGTGTATGACCTCAGCAGCGGCTATCCGGCGCTCGTGGCCACGCTGCACAACCCCACGCCGGGGGCGAGTGATTATTTCGGCCAATCGGTGGCCATCTCCGGCTCGCGAGTGGTGGCCGGGACTCCCTATGACACCACGGCAGGCACATACGCCGGCAGCGCGTATGTGTATGACCTGAACGGCGACACGCCCACCGTGCCCGTGGTCACGCTCAACAACCCCCAGGCGCCGGCGAGCGACGTGTTCGGATGGTCGGTGGCGATCTCCGGCACGCGGTTGGTAGTGGGAGCACGCCTGAACGATCCGGGAGTGACCGGTGCCGGCGGCGCGTACATTTATGAACTCAGCGGCGGCACGCCCACGGCACCAGTTGCCGCGTTGAGCAGTCCCACCCCGACGGCGGGAGACAACTTCGGTATCGCCGTGGCGCTCTCCGGCACGCGGATGGTGGTCGGGGCTCAACATGACGACACGGGCGCGACCGACGCCGGCAGCGCGTATGTGTATGACCTCACCAGCGCCACGCCCACGGTGCCCGTCTTCACGCTGAACAATCCGAGCCCGGCGACGGGTGACACCTTCGGCAACTCGGTCGCGATCTCCGGCACGCGCGTGGTGGTGGGATCTGAGGGAGACGACACGGGGGCGACCAACGCCGGAAGCGCGTACGTATATGACCTCACCAGCGCGACGCCGACGGCACCCGCCGTCACGCTGCACAACCCCGACCCGGCGGCGGGGGACGAATTCGGCTATCCGGTGGCGATCTCCGCCACGCGGGTCGTAGTGGGAGCGCGCCTGGATGACACGGGCGCGAACGACGCGGGCAGCGCGTATGTGTATGACCTCAGCAGCGCCACTCCCACGGTGCCCGTGGCCACGCTGCGCAACCCCACGCCGGCGGCGGGGGACTACTTCGGCTACTCGGCGGCGACAGACGGCACGCTGGTGGTGGTGGGGGCGATCGGGGAAAACTCCACCGGCGGCGCGTATGTCTATGACCTCAGCAGCGCGACACCCACGGTGCCCGTGGCCACCCTGCCAAATCCCGACCCCGCGGCGGGGGACTACTTCGGCTACTCGGTGGCCATCTCCGGCACGCGGGTCGTGGTCGGGGCTGTTTTTGACGACACCGGCGCGACCAACAGCGGCAGCGCCTATGTCTATGATCTGAGCAGCGCCACGCCGACGGCACCCGTCGTTACTCTGAACAATCCCGCGCAGGTGCCGGGTGACATCTTCGGGCGCTCGGTGGCGATCTCCGGCGCGCGGGTGGTGGTCGGGGTGGCGTTGAGCGACACGGGGGCGACCGACGCGGGCATCGCGTATGCTTATGACCTGAACAGCGCCACGCCCTCAGTGCCGGTCGTCACGCTGAACAACCCCGTTCCTGTGGTGAGTGATACGTTCGGCACCTCCGTGGCGATCTCCGGCACGTGGGTGGTGGTCGGATCGAACGTGGACTATCCGGGAGCAGGCGACGCGGGCAGCGCTTATATCTATGACCTGAACAGTGCGACTCCTTCGGTGCCCGTGGCCACCCTGCACAATCCCGGCCCGGCGGCGGGCGACTGGTTTGGCTTCGCGGTGGCGATTGACGGCACGACTGTGGCCATTGGGACGCCCAATGACGATTCCGTGGTGCCCGATAAAGGCTTCGCCTACGTCTTCGCCCCGCTTCCCAACATCGCCGTGGAGCAACCGGTGGGCACGGTGCTGGCGGACGGCTCCGGCTCTTTGGCCTTGGGACAGGTGCTCATGGGCAGCAGCAGTGCCGGGGTGACGCTGACGGTGCGGAATACCGGCAGCGGTGCTCTGGTGCTGGGTGCCATCAGCGTGGACGGCGAGAATGCCGGTGACTTCACCGTGGATACGGCCGGAATGCTCATGTCCCTGCCCGCAGGAGGCAGCACGACCTTCAACGTCACCTTCACCCCCGCCGCCCTGGGCCGCCGCAGTGCCGCGCTGCACATCGCCAGCAATGTGACCGGCTGGAAGAATCCGTACGATCTCACCCTGACGGGCACAGGCTACGACCCCGCCTCACCTGGGAATCCCGATGCAATGGATGCCGGGATCAGCGGCCAGGTGTTTGCCACCGCGGTGCAGCCGGACGGGAAGATCATCATCGCAGGGTGGTTCACCTCCGTGCTCGGCGTGCCGCGCCAATACATCGCCCGGCTCAATGCCGACGGGACGCTGGACATGGGCTTTGATCCCTGTCCATCCGGCCCAGTCTTTGCCGTGGCAGTGCAGGCGGATGGCAAGGTGCTGCTCGGCGGTGATTTCTATTCGCTCCAGCCCAATGGCGCGGCCACGCCCACCACGCGCCAATACCTTGCGAGGGTGAATGCCGACGGGACGCTGGACACTGGCTTTGATCCCAGGCCGGATAGCCGGGTCAATGGCTTGGCGGTGCAGGCGGACGGGAAGGTGCTCCTCGGTGGCTACTTCAACACGCTCCGGCCCAACGGCGCAGCCACTCCCACCACACGTCAATACCTCGCCCGCGTGAATACCAACGGAACGCTGGACTCTGGCTTCGATCCCAAACCGAATGGCCCGGTCTATAGCATGTGGGTGCAGGCGTACGGGAAGGTGCTGCTCGGGGGTGACTTCACCACGCTCCAGCCCAACGGTGCGGCCACGGCCACCCCCCGCCGATACATCGCGCGGGTGAATGCCGACGGCACACTCGACACCGGTTTCGATCCGGGTGCGATTAGCGAGGTCTATTGCATGGCCGTGCAGCCGGATGGGAAGGTGCTGCTCGGCGGTTCCTTCTTCTCAATCCCCAACTTCATCGGGCGCCTATTCCTCGCGCGGGTGAATGCCGATGGCACGCTGGACTCCGGTTTTGATCCCAAGGCGAATGGCCAGGTCTATAGCGTGGCGTTGCAGGCGGATGGCAAGGTGCTGCTCGGCGGCTC
>JANOZA010000211.1:0-27595 GCA_031429155.1 Verrucomicrobiota bacterium
CGGGACCCCGGTCTGATTCTGCGGGAACCCGGGCTGAGTGTGCGGGAACCCGGGCTGACTTTGCGGGAACCCGGTCAGACTTTGCGGGAACCCGGGCAGACTTTGCGGGAACTCGGGCAGACTTTGCGGGAACCCGGGCAGACTTTGCGGGAACTCGGGCAGATTCTGCGGGAACCCGGGCAGACTTTGCGGGAACTCGGGCAGATTCTGCGGGAACTCGGGCATATTCTGTAGCAACCCGGGCACATTCTGCGGAACCCCAAAACAGCCCTTTTCCCCTCCCCGCAAACTCTGCGGACCCTCCGCAAACTCTGCGGGGAACGGCAACCCGGCCCTCAGAAAACCTCCGTCTTCAGCCCCGCGGCGGGTGCCCAGACCTCCTTTCGCTCTGAGCCTTTTTCGGCGGAAGTCACTTCGCCGGCGGCAGCTTCAGTGATGCCAGCTTTTCCACCAGCCAGGTGCGGCCGGCGCTGTCCTCCGGCGGCGGAGCGTAGGCGAGGGTGGCTTCTATTTTGTTGGCAAAGTAGGGCTGGACGTCGGGCTCGGGCGCGAGTTCCAGTGCGCGGGTCCATGCCTTGTCAGCAGCGGCGGTGCCGCCCGTGAGGGCGCTGTCGAGCGCGAAGGCGAACTGCGCGATCGCCTCCTTCCTGTCGAGACCTGTGGCGTAGATGGCGCTCTTCCAGCTCTCGTGGTCGTCCTTTGACTCGGGCAGGTGATTGTAGAGCCACTCGCCGCCCATGAAGCGGGTGTCGCGGAGGTTGGGGTTCACTACCATTTGCATGGCATTGCGGCTGTAAATTAGAGCCGTGGCGTAGTCGCCGGTGAGACGGTAAACGTCGGACAGCACCAGCGGAGTCAGGAGGCCCGGCGAGGCCATGTAGGCGCGGTCCAGTTTCACGATGGCGCCTTTGAAGTCGCCTTTCAGCATCAGCATGAAGCCGTAGTTGCTGAGCGAATTCGCGTCGTCGGGCTGCGAGGCGAGAGCCTTTTCACACCAGACAATGCCGGCGTCGAGGTTGCCCTCCGCCATGCTCATGTGAGAGAGCAGCATCTGCGCGGCGGCGAAGTCGGGCTTCTTAGCGATGGCGGCCTCCGCGAACTGTTTCGCCGGGGCCGCCTGGCTCTGGGTCCAGTAGCGCCAGGCCTGGAGGAAGTCGAGATCAGGGTCATCCGGGCGCTCTGTGCGGAGGAAGGCGAGCATGGTGTCCTGAGTCTCCGGCGAGGTGAACTTCTCACCTGGCGGCGGCTTGAAGATGCGGGACTTCACGAGGCCGTAGCTGGCACCGGCGTTGTTGGGATTTGCGGCCAGCGCCTTGGTGAAGGCGTCTTCTGCGGCGGACCATTCCTGACGCAGCAGGAGGCTCTGGCCGAGCTTGTCGTGAAACTCGGAAATCTTCCGGCTGGCGGCCACGGAGCGATAGCTCTCAAAGTAATCCACATCGAAGGAATACTTGATGTAGAGCGCGATGAGGATGGCCACGAGGAACGAGAGCAGCGTCCAGTAAGTCAGGACAAAGCCGACGGACTTTTTCACCACGACCTGCACCTGTCGCCGCGGAGATTTGGCGACTTCGGTTTTGAGCTTCTGGATTTCCATTTCCAGTTCATGAACGCGGCGGAGGATGTTCTCGATTTCCATGACGCATGTCCTGGAGCGCATGGGGCGTGAGGCAAGTGCAGGCCCTTGCAATCGTCGTCCGCGACGCTCAGCATCGTGCCGCCTATGAAGACCCTCCTGCTTTCACTTTTCGCCTGTGCTCCGTTCGCCGCCGCTGCGGACCTGCAAGCTCACCTGACGCCGATCCTTGCCGTTGGCTCTGAGGGCAAAGGCAATGCGGAAGCCGCCGCCGCGTGGAAGCAACTCACCGCGACAGCAGACGCCGCCGCGCTTCCTGATCTCCTCAAAGCGATGAATGGCGCGGGCGATCTCGCCGCCAACTGGCTGCGCGGCGCGGTGTCCGTCATCGCCCAGCGTGCCGACGGCAAGCTCCCGCTGGAGGCCATCAAAGCAGTGGCCATGGATACGAAGAACAGCCCGGCGGGCCGCGCCCTGGCGCTGGATCTCATCCGCACGGCCGACCACGCGCAGTGGGATGTGCTGATGCCTGGTTTCGTCAATGACCCCAGCGCCGAACTCCGCCGTGAGCCGGTGCGCCGTCTTCTCGAAGCGGGCAAAACCGCAACCACCACCGCGCCGCTGCGCAAGGCTCTGGAGGCCGCGCGCGACGACGATCAAATCAAGGCCGCCGCCGACGCCCTGCGTGAGAAGGGCGAGACCGTGGACCTGCCGAAGCACTTCGGGTTTCTCATGGACTGGAGCGTGACCGGGCCGTTTGATAACCGAAAGCGCGCCGGGTTCGACACCGCCTTTCCTCCTGAGTCCGCGGTGAATTTGGCCGCCACTTACGAAGGCCGTGAGATGAAGCCCGGAGAAAAGTCCGAGGCGAAGTGGGTTTCTTACACGAGCAGCAGCCAGTTCGGCATGGTGGACTTCAATAAGCCCGTCGGCATGTATAAAGAGGTGACCGGCTATGCGTTCACCGAATTCAACAGCCCCGAAGACCGCGACGCTGAAATCCGCCTTGGCTGCAAAAACGCATGGAAACTCTGGCTCAACGGCCAGCCCATTTTTGCCCGCGACGAATACCACCGCGGCGCGCAGATTGATCAGTATCGCTATCCCGTCCGGCTGAAGAAAGGCGCGAACCGCATCCTCGTGAAGTGTTGTCAAAACGAGCAGACCGAGACGTGGACCGTGGAGTGGGAATTCCAACTCCGCGTCTGCGACGCCACCGGCACCGCCATTCTCGCGCCTGACCGCCCACCCACGCCGGAAGTTGCCATGAAGGGCAACGAGAAGTCGGCGAAGTGAAACCGCGCTACGGCTTCATTCCAATTGACCCCCGCCCCGCCACTGCCACTTTACGCCCCTACCATCCATGAAGTTCCCCGCCCTCTTTTGTACTCTCCTCGTCGCCTTCAGTTCCTTTTCCTGCGTGAAGAAAACGACGCGTAAAGACCCATCCGGACGACCCGCTGCGGCGGTGGCTTCCCGTCCATTGGTCAATTATGGCGTCAACATGCCCTCCGGCAGTCTGCCGCCGGGCACGCAGATGAGCTACTCCAGCGCTACCGGCCCCGGACCGTTCATCGCCATGACTTTTGACGACGGCCCTGTCGTTCCCAATACCCCGCGCCTGCTCGACATGCTCTCTGCCCGCGGCATCAAGGCCACCTTCTTCACCGTCGGCAGCAACGGGGCAAGGAATCCCAACATCATGCGCCGCATCGTCTCCGATGGCCACGAGCTGGCCAACCACACCTGGACGCATCCCTACCTGAGCCGTCTGAGCGACGCCGGAGTGCGCAGCGAACTCCAGCGAAGCCATGACTCGATCGTCAACCTCACGGGAACTTCTCCCCGCATGTACCGCCCGCCATATGGTGCCATCACCGCACGTCAGAAGCAGTGGATCATGAGCGAATTCGGCTATCCCACCATCCTCTGGAGCGTGGATCCGCAGGACTGGAAGACGAAGAGCGCCTCCATGACCCGCAGCCGCATCCTCGCCGAGACCCGCCCTGGTTCCATCATTCTGGTACACGACATCCACGCCTCCAGCATTGATGCCATGCCCGGAACGCTCGACGGCCTGCTCGCCAAAGGCTTCCGCTTCGTCACTGTGAGCCAGCTCATCAATCTCTCCCAGGGCCGTGGTGCCGGCGCTGCTCCCGTTGCCGCCGTGCAGGGCCCCTCGTTCTCCCCCGGAAGTTTCTAGCCATGAGCGCCACCCCGCTGGTTGACTTGCAGTTCATAGACGCCCGTTCGCGGCTCCTTGACCTCGCCGCCTTCCTCGACCGCATGGAACGCCACGGCCAGGCTGGTGACTATCGCGTCGTGGAACTCAAACGCGCCATCAGCGAAGTCACCAAAGACGAACCCGGTCGCGCCCGCCGTGTGCTGGAAGCGCTGAGCGATCACAGCGTCGAACCGATCCCCGCAGCGACCATCCAGGGAGCCTTTGGCGCGCCGCAGCGGGAGGTTTGACCTGCCGGGAGATCGGTGATATATGCACGTCATGACACTCACACTGCCATCAGAACTCCAGGGCTTCGTCGAGGAGAAAGTCAAAACTGGCGCGTTCGCCAGCGACGCGGAGGTCATCCGTGCCGCTGTCACCATGATGAAGAACAGCGATGGAGAGTACGAACAGCAATTGAAGTGGCTCCGGGATGCAATAGATGTTGGGTGGGATCAGGCGAAAGCCGGACAATTGCTGACTCCGGATGAAGTGTGGACCCGACTGGAGGAGCGCAAACGCCAATGGCTTGCCGCCCGGGGATTGCATGAATAGTCATCGGTTCTCGCTGGAGGCCCTGGAAGACCTCGATGTCATCTGGCAATGGGTTGCTGCCGACGACGTGCGGGCTGCAGACAGATTGATCGCGGATATAAAGTCGGCGTGCGGGCAAATCGCAGACCATCCCAATCTCGGCGGCAGACACTCGCAGTGGACCCGCAAGCCGGTGCGGTTCTTCCTCGTCCGCACAAATTACTGGATCGTCTATGATCCAGAATCTAAACCACTGGAAATCATGCGTATCGTTCACGCCGCCCGTGATATCTCCCGCATCCTCACCACCGAAAACTGAACACCGGGCACCGAGCACTACCCCCCATGCGCTACATCGAACCCCACGGCCACATGGTCAGCCGCACCACCGACGACTATCAGGCGATGGTCACCGCCGGTTGCGCCGCCGTCTGCGAACCTGCGTTCTGGGCCGGCTACGACCGGAAGAACAAACACGGCTTCTACGACTACTTCCTCCAACTCACGGAATACGAGCCGCGCCGCGCGAAGAAGTATCTCCTGCCTCACTATTGCTGGCTGTGCATCAATCCCAAGGAATCCGAAGACATGGGGCTCGCCGACGATGTCATTGCGCTCATCCCGGAGTTGCTCGCGAAACCCAGCGTCCTCGGCATCGGCGAAATTGGCCTCAACAAGAACAGCCGCAACGAACTCCTCATCCTGGAAAAGCACATCCAGCTCGCTGCGGATTACGACCAGCTCATCCTCGTCCACACGCCGCACCTTGAAGACAAGCTCAAAGGCACGCGACTCATCCTCGACGCACTGAAAAACCACAGTCGCATCAAGCCGGACCGCGTCATTATTGACCACGTCAAGGAACACACCGCCCCCATGGTGCTCGATCAGGGATTCTGGGCTGGCATCACGCTTTATCCCGAAAGCAAAGCCACTCCCAACCGCGCCATAGACATGCTCGAACTCTACGGCCACGAGCGCATCTGGCTCAACAGCGCCTGCGACTGGGGCCACAGCGATCCCCTCGCCGTTCCGAAGACCGCCCTCGAAATGCGCCGCCGCGGCTACGACGGCGCGTTCGTTGACAAGGTTCTTTACCAGAATCCGCTGACGTTTCTCAGCCAGAATCCGCGGTTTACGGTAACGGCATGAAGATCGTCATCCTCGACGGTTACACTCTCAATCCCGGTGACCTCGACTGGTCGGCGCTCGCCGCTCTCGGCGAACTCACCGTCTATGACCGCACGCCGCCGGAACTGACTGTAGAGCGAACTGCCGGTGCGAGCATTGTCCTCACCAACAAGACTCCCCTGCCCCGCCCGGTGATCGAGGCCCTGCCGGATCTGAAATTCATCGGCGTGCTCGCCACCGGCTACAATGTTGTGGACGTCGCGTCGGCGAAAGAGCGCGGAATTCCCGTCACGAACGTCCCCGGCTATGGCGCGCCGGCCGTGGCGCAGCATGTGTTCGCGCTGCTGCTGGAACTCACACAGCGCACCGGCCTGCACAGTGACAGCGTGCGCGCCGGCGAATGGGCGCGTTCCGTTGACTGGTGCTACTGGCGCACGCCGCTGGTGGAACTGTCGGGGCTCACCATGGGCGTCGTCGGTTACGGTGCCATCGGGCGTGCCGTGGCGCGGATCGCGCAGGCGTTTGGGATGAAGGTGATCGCCGCCACGCGCACGCCGCGAGCGGATGAGAGCGGCGTGACATTCACCAGCGTGGACGACCTCTTCGGCCGTGCGGATGTTGTCAGCCTGCACTGCCCGCTGACGCCGGAGACGGAGGGCCTGGTGAATGCCGCACGCCTCGCCACGATGAAGCCCGCCGCATTCCTCATCAATACCGGCCGCGGCCCACTTATCGTTGAGCAGGATCTCGCGGATGCGCTGCGGAATGCCGTCATCGCCGGTGCTGCGGTAGATGTTCTCTCCACCGAGCCACCCGCTGCGGACAATCCACTGCTTACAGCCCCGCACTGCCTTATCACCCCGCACCTCGCATGGGCGGCCCGCGCTTCACGTCAGCGGCTCATGGATGCGGTGGTGGAGAATGTCCGGGCGTTCCTCGCCGGCGCGCCGGTGAATGTGGTCAATTGAGACGCTGGCTCTACTTCGTCGCGCCGATGGAGACAGCGGCCTGAAACGGGACACTCACGGACTTCATGTCCGTCCAGCCGACGAATTCGACGCTGGCCGGAGTCCCTTTGACTGTCCATTCGCGGGAAAACGTCGTCTTCCCCCCAAATCCGAAACTGCCGCTTCCGCCGGATTGCGCCTCAAGTTTCTTGCCGGCTGCATCGAGCCAGTTGACTTCCACGATCGAATTCATGCTCTGCGGGGATTCGACCTCGACGCTGGTGTCGCTCCCCTTCTTCTCCACCTTCTTAAGAGTCATGGCGAGAGTCTTGAACGTCAGCTTGCCGCCCTTGGTGACAGCCCCGCCTTTTACCGTTTCCTTTGTCGTCGCCACTTGGAGCGAGACCTTTCCCTTCACGGTGACCTTCGTCGCCCCAGCCGCGGGAGCGATGGTTCCTTCGACTGTGAACATCGCAGCTTTGCCGTCAGGACTGATTCCAGGAAACGATCCGAAACCGTTTTTGAAATCCCCCGCGGCGTGCAACTTCGTGCCTTTATCATCCACGAAAGTCTCGATGCTGCTCTGCTTGCTCTCTACGCCGATGATCCCGCCGGCGGGACTCTTCACGAGAAAAGCAACTTTCACTCCGTCATCAAACGCCTGGAAAGGACGCAGGGCACCGTTCTTATCGCCGTAACTCTGCGCGACAATTTGAATCCCGGCGTATTCGGCGGCGAGCGACTGGGCGGATGCCCGGGTCACAAACATCAGGGCAGCAGCGACTATACAAATGGAAGGTGTTTTCATGGTGCCGGAGACTAGCTTCAGGGAACCCAACTCCGCCAGTATAAATTTCGCCGCAATACACGGAAACCTCAGCGCGTTACCTTCTCCGCCTTCACCCGGCTAAGCAACGCCGGCAGGTCGCCGTATTTCAAAGCGCCGGGCAAAAGGCTTGGAGAGCGGATGTTCTTCACAATCGCGAAGCGGAAGTCCGTGGCCGGCAGCGTCGCTTCGGAGACGATGCCTTTCGCTACTTGAGTCAGGGCGAGCGCCGTTTCCGGCACCACATCCGCAACCGCGCTGACGTTGATTGTCTTTGGCTGGCGCTCGTGGTTTTTTATAAAGGTAAGTAACGTCAGCACGTCGTGGGCGCGGCGCTGCACGATGGAATGATTGTATCCCAGCGTGTAGCCGACGAAGTCGCGGTCGCCGTCCACGTGGCGTGAGGTTCCGGCATTGCCGGGTTCGGCGAAAAGTTGCGGCAGGCAGAAGGCGGTGCCGGCGGCGACGGCTTTGTCCACGGCGTCATCGCTGCCCAGAGACACCAGCACGCTTCCGTTCCAGTTCTTTGGGTAGTGGAAAACCGCAGCCACCCGCTCTTCGTGCGTGCGATTGGCGATCCAGCCGGACAAAACGAAGCGGTCGGCTTTCTCCTCCTGTTTATCCGTGACCCACTCACACTTGCCGGCCTGCTCCCAGGTGCGGCCAACGATGACGGGCAGGGCTTCGTCAATGATTTGCGGACGGGCGGCGATCTGCTTCGCAGCGTCCTTTGACCAGTGCTGCAAAAGAGCGCGCTCCAGCGCGGGATCGTCCGACTTCGGCGCCGGGTGTTCGGCATTCCAAACGCTGGCTTCCTCCTGCGTCAGGATGCGCGCGGCCTTTTCCTCCGTTGGCGCGGGCTGCGGTGTTTTGAGGTGTTTGGCGAACCACTGATACATCGCCATCCGGCTGTGCAGATTGTAGTTGTGCGGAAACTCCGTGCGGTTGTGCAGGAAGACATTTTCCGGCGCGCCCATCATGGCGAAGTGCCGCTGGAGTTCCGGGAATCCCTTCGTCGCCATCTCCTTCGTCCAGTCGTCCGCGGCCGTCATGCCGATCGGCTTCGGTGCGAACATCGCGGCAAATTCCACATTCCCCGTGCCCACGCGAAGCAGCGTGGCGTTCTCGCAGGTACAGCCGCCCTGCATGGCTGTGCTCACCATGACGCACGGAAAAATAGCGGCCGGGCGCGGGTCAATGGCCCCGAGGATAAACGTCTGCGTGCCGCCGCCGCTCGCGCCGGTGACGCCGATGCGTTTCGCGTCCACCTCCGGCAGCGACTCCACAAAATCCAGCGCCCGGATACCGTTCCACGCCTGGAGGCCCATGATGCTTTGCAGGTGCCCCTCCGCCTGCGGACTGAACAGACCCCACTGCGCGGCGTCGTTCATCTCCGGACGTTGCTTCTTGAATTTGTGGGCCAGGTCATAACTCAACTGCACGCTGTCGGCATAGCCGATCATGTCGTAGAAAAAGACCGTGCAGCCCATGCGCGCGAGGCCGACGCAGCGGCTCTGGAGCGGGCTCACCGCATTACCCGGCAGCGCCTCCGCCCCGGTGCGGATTTCCGTCGCGATCTCTCCCTCGGTTTGCTTGAGAAAGCGCCCGTTGTTCCAGTGCCCGTGCGGACAAAGCACCGCCGGACCTTTCTCCTCCCTCTTCGCCGGACGATAAAGACTGCCCGTCACGAAGTAGCCGGGCATGGACTCAAAGAACACCTTCTCCACCGAGTAGTCACCGCAGTCTATCTTCCCGTGGATCACCGCCTTGAGCGGCGTGCGTTCCGGCAACGGGAACAGCCCCAGCGCCACGAGCATCTGCGTGCGCAGCGCCGCCGCCCGTTTGTCCCACGACGCGCGATCGGCTGACGGCGTGAAGGGAAAGTAACCATTGAGGTCCTTCAGTTTCTCCAGCCTGACCTCCGGCGGCGCGTCGTCTGCGCGGGCGCTGAATGTCAGGCAGAGAACGGAGAGCAGTAGAGGGAGCGTGCGCATGGTGGTGATGGGTGGATGGGGTGAAGACTGGCGGAGAATACGTCTGTCACGCCAGTCCTTTTGTGCGGTGTTTGCGCCCCTGCCTACGCCCGCCTCAATTGATAAAACATCGCCGCCCCGATGGCGAAGAGCTGGAGCACAGGGTCGAAGGTGTCCACCAGAGCCAGCCGGAATCCGGTATCCCAGGAGAGGCACGCCATCAGGACTGAGAGCAGCAGCGCTCCGCCGGCAAGATAGACGAAGACCGCGCTGGGAACGCCGGGCTTTGGCTCAGTGTAGCGACACAGTTCGCGGAAGAAATACAGCGCCAGACCCGCGAGGCCGACGACCACGAAATAGTGGTAGTCCCCGGCGATGCGTGGATCCACAGGCCTGAAGTCCCACAGTCCGTGATAGACCACCGCGGCGATGAAGACTCCGGCGAAGTGCGTCAGCCAGCGGGAGTCGCGCACTGTTTGCCAGAGCGCGAGACCGACGAGTCCGGTGAGCGCGAGGTGGAGGAAATTGGCGGTGATGAAGCGGCCCCATACCTGGCTGCCCTCGCCTCCCTGGAAATGCTGGACGTTTTCCAGCGCTGCAAAACCAAGACCAACGGAGGCCGCGACGGCCAGCACATGCGCGGCGGTCAGTTTGCGCAGGAAGGGCAGCAGCGGCACGAAGAGGAGGAGCTTGGCAAGCTCTTCGCGCAGCCCGATGCCGGAGACGCAGTAGAGGATGTCGTTCAATCCGTGACCGTGTTCCTGACCGTTGAGCCACGACTCCTGCATCGTCGCGATGATGTGCGTGGCGGGAATGCTCAACAGCCCGCAGCCAAAGCCCGCCAGCCCCAGCCACCAGCGCCGCACCGGCACGGCCGCCGCGACGTGGATCACCAGAAACCACAGCAGCCCTGTGAGGGTCGCCATGGTGACCCACAGGGGCGATTTCACCTGGCCCCACACCATGTCCCACACCATGCGCAGAACGCCCATCCAGTCGCCCGCCGCCACGGCGGTCTCGTAGTTGTCCTGTCCATCCCCGGCGCCTTTTTCCAGCACTGCCTCTCGCCAGCCCGGCAGATAGTAAAGGCGCAGCAGCTTGTCTTTCCAGTTCCGGCGGTGGCAGAGGTCGAGCGCCCGGCGGCGGCTGTCGGCTCCTGTTTCCGCATCGGTCGCCCCGCGTTCGTAGGCCGTGAGCGAATCTTCGTATTTGCCCGCCAGGCGCAGCAAGTCGCCGTGCATGGACGAGAGAAGTCCTGACACTGGCTCTGCGGCGGCGGCAGTCTTGAACTTTTCCAGCGTTTCCGGCGTCACGTCACTAAAGGTGACCAGCACGGCGAAGTAATCGTTGATAATGGACGCTTCGCGCTCGGTCAGCTTTTTCGCGCTGGCCACGAAATCAGCAAATGTCTCCGCTGGCTGCAAGTCGCGTATCGGCTGGTCATGCAGGGAAAGCCTCCGATGCATAATCTGCCGCCCCTCGCGTGCCGTTTCCAGCAGCTTCACGCAATCCCTCCGGCTGGTGATGCCGGATTCGATCCGTTCGAGGAAGCGCTCGCCCATTTTATCGTACTTCCCGGCCTGATCACCACCGCGCCACAGGCTGATCCCGAACGCCACTGCCATGCCGGCGAGAAGGATGATGACGACGGTCTTGAACTGGAAGCGGTGATCGCGGCTCAGCGCGGCGATGCGTTTGGATGAGAGGTTCATGTCAGGAGCAGGAAGGGAGGGTGGTTAGCTGACCGGCGGCAACATGCCAGATGGCATCGGGACAGAAGGAATCTTCGAGCCAGTTCAGATGCGTGGTGGTGATGAGTTTTTGAGAAGCAGCGGGGAGAGCGCGGAGGAGGGCATTGCGCCGGCGCGGGTCGAGTTCGCCGAAGATGTCGTCCATAAGCAGAAGGGGAACACGACCGCATTCCGCCGTGAGCACGGCTGCCTGAGCGAGCTTCAACGCGAGGGCGATGGTGCGCTGCTGGCCCTCGCTGGCATAGCGCGCGGCGGGCAGGCCGTTGATGGCGACGGCGATGTCGTCGCGGTGCGGCCCGATGAAGGTGACTCGCCGCCGCGTTTCTTCATCACGCGCGCCCGAAAGCTGCGCCGCGAAATCTTCACCGCCCGAGGGCTCGTAGGCGAGGACGAGAGTTTCGTCCGCGCCGCCGATGTCGCGGTGGGCCGCGGCGGCGTGAGGCACGAGGGCGGCGGTAAGTTTGCCGCGCAGGGAATGCAGCACTTCGCCGTGCTCGACGAGCACCTGCGTCCACGCGTCCACCTGACGCCACTGCGGGACGGCATCGCGTTTCAGCAGAAGATTGCGCGCACGAAGCGCCTTCTCGTAGGAGCGCAGCGCCGCGCGGTATTCCGGATACACCTGCGAGCCGAGGAAATCGAGATAACGCCGCCGGGCATCAGACGCGCCCGCGACCAGTTCACTGTCACCATTACCAAGCCACACCACGAGCCCGCTGGACGCGAGGTAATCTCCCGGGCGGCGCGACGGCGCTCCATCCACACTCAGCTCCCGCGTTTCGCCCGCCGTGTGCTTGAGTTCCTTTTCATCCATGGTGCCGGCCACGCCGAACGCCTCTGCGCCGAACCGCACCAGTTCCTTCACCCCCTGACACCGCGGCGACTGGAGCCGGAGCAGCACGCATACCGCCTCCAGCAGCGACGTCTTCCCCTGCGCATTGTCGCCCACAAAAAGCGTCACGCCGCCGGTGAGCGGGCAGCGCAGAGAGGAATAGCAGCGGAAGTCCTGGAGCCTGAGGGAAGTGAGCGGCATGAAAGCGCCGAGAGTAGAACCGCCTCGCGCCTTGTCAAAACATGGCCTGCCTGCAGATTCTTCCGACTGAGGGCAGGTTTCAGGAGTGCATGACCTGCCCGCCATCAATGTTGATCGTCTGGCCGGTAATGTTTCTCGCATGTTCGGACGCCAGAAAAACCGCCATCGCGCCGTATTCCTCCGGCGTTTGCCACTGTCCCAGAGGAGCGAGCCTCCGGATTTTCTCATCGGCCCACGTGTCGTAGTCCTGCCGCGCCGACTCCGGCAGTGCCTTCTGTCCCGCAGCCCAGACGGATTGATTCAAATCCGTGCGCACCATTCCCGGTGCCAGCGCGTTGGCCCGCACGCCATAGGGAGCCAGGTCCTTGGCGGCACATTGCGTGAAATTGATGAGCGCTGCCTTCGCCGCGCTGTAGGGAGGATCTGTCTGAGAACCCATCTGCCCGGCGACCGAGACGAGAAAAAGAAACGTGCCGCGCCGGCGCGCGACGAGCCGCGGGGCAAAGGCATGGGCGACATTCACCGCGGAGATGAGATTGATATCAATGACCCGCGCCCAGTCCCCGGGAACGAGATTCCAGAAAGGGAACCCGAATTTCCCCGAGCCCGCGCCGACGCAAAAGACGACGTGATCCACTTCACCGATGGCCTCTGCAAAAGCCTGCACCTGCTCGAACGCTGTCGCATCACCCGTTTGGATGTTACCGCCTGGAGGCAGCGGCACCAATCCCGGGTCACGGTCAAATCCGTGGACCCTGCATCCCTCGGAAATAAAGGCCTCCGCGATGGCACGGCCAATTCCATTGGTTGCACCGATGACGGCGACGCACTGACCGGTGAGATTCATTAGCATAGTAGGCGGATGTTATGGGGGTTCCTCAGATTGCTGATGGCTGGTTCTTCGCCGCTTCCAAATCGCGGACAAGGCAAAAGCTGTATCACCGGAAGGAGTCAGCGTGGTTCCTTCCAAACACGACAAAAGGGAGCGGTCAGTGATATTGAAATCCTGATGGCCTCACTGGACGGTGCCGGAACCAGCAGGGTGGCGGGTTGCCCTGGAAACAGCCGGCCTCATGATCACACCGCCGGCCACAGGCAGGACTGAGGAGCATCTTCCAGGGCTCGGGGGTCAGACCAGACGCAGGAGGACCTGAATGTTGCTAAGTTTGTAGGCTTTCGCCTTCTCCTCCTGGGAATTATGAAGGAACGCCGCGACTGCGACAGTCAAATCGGCAGGCCGGTTCAGCGACGCTTTTGGTCCCACGTCCACGATGGGCACGCGGGCGAGGCGCCTGGTCTTCGGGTAATAGACTTCAATCAGGGCACTGTGGCTGAGGTCCGTCTTTCGCAGGTATGCTCCTTCCCGCCGGGCGAGTCCGAGTTTGATCAGTATTGGCTCCGCCAGGGAGATGCCGAAGACGCTGCTGTTGGTTTGGACGACGCCAAAGACCGGGGTGCCCGTGCCTTCGTCCATCGTGTCAAACTTTCCGAAATAACTCGCCTCGCCTTCAATGACGTCACTGTCTATTTTGAAACCGGCATGGTTCGTGAATACAACGGCATCAGGCAGCTTGCGTGTGCTCCAACAATAATCGGATTGTGTGATGATAGTCTGGCCTGTTGCCGGATCCGTCGTGCGCCGCTGACTCACCACGCGGGGGCTTCCAAGGGATTTGTTGTCGCGCTTCGCAGCAAGTTCCTCCGAAGCGACGACGGTCTCAACTCCAGTGCTGCTGATTTCGATGCTGCCTTTCAGACCGGTCGTGCTGGATGAGCCTGCGCCATCCCTGGTTCGCGATGCGGCGGCGGGGCGCTTAAAAACACCAGCCGTTGCTCCGGCAGGTGCGGGGACAGACACGGGCTGAACTACAGGAGGGGAGAGGGGCTGCGGAAGGGGGGCTGGAATTGCCTGGCCGTCAGAGGGGAGACCGCCCGCTCCTGCTTTGACGAGCGCGCCGTCCAGGGCTCGAAGTGTATCATCGCCGATCTTTCCGTCCGCGCCTATTCCGGCAAGACGCTGAAAAACGCGCAGCGCATCTGCTGTTTGCGAGCCAAACCAGCCACGGTATTTATCGTCTTTGCCGAAGGTGATGCGCGGGACTGCTACACCGGCTGATGCCAGACGATTGATGGCTTCCTGCACGACCCCGATTCCTGCGACCGGCTCGGCGTGCTGCGGCTGTACGAGTACCAGCGTTGTAGTCGCGATGCGCCCCATCACCGGATCACCCGCAAGCAGGGGAGAGCGCAGTGTATAAGAATCAATGTTCCCGACCGGCGTCGCGACGATTGCGGGCGGGGACTCCGCCGGCGCAACCGGCGCAACTGGCACCACCGGCACCACCGGCGCAGCGACGCCACCAAGTGCCGCAGAAACCTGCTCGCGCAGGGCCGCGCCGACTTGGGCACGGGTTTTAGAAGTGTCCCATGGCCAGACCATCGGGTCCCATTTCCCCTTCTGTTTGATTCCGAGGTTTTTTTGGACCTCGCCGTGACCAAGCACGGTTGTTGGGGTGACGGGGATTTTGTAAAAACGGCATAACTCAGCGACGACTTGAATCATGACATCCCACTGCGACTGCTTCATCGGCTGCGAGCCCGGGCCAAAAGGACTCTCTTTGCATCCGGCCATGCAGCAGCACGCAACCCCGACGGAGCCTGTGTTCGCGCCCTGCGTGTGCGCTGCGTAATTGTCATCCCCGGTGCTCACGTTATCAATGATCAGATGGTCGCCACCCCGGACGGTACCGTCGCCTTCGATCAGAATGTGGTAATGCATGCTGTCGGTGCTGTTGGCTTTGTAATTTCCTTCAGACCAGTGGCAGATGACCCGCTTCATGGTGCAGGGTGTGAGGAGCTTTTTTGGGATGACGGGCATGGACGTGAGCGGTTGGAGTTTTGATGCCGGGAGGCGCAGTGGCACCGAGGCTAGCAGATCCGCGATGTGAAGCAAATTCTAATTCCAAAGCCCCATGAAGACAGGGATGCGATCTACAGCATGGCTCCGCCCCCCCGCTCCAGGCTTACGCGTTCTGTTCAAGGAAATTGCCCAGCAGTTTCAACCCCGTGGCTTGACTTTTCTCCGGGTGAAACTGCGTGGCGATCATGCGGCCGCGCTGCACGGCGGCTGCGAAGTCGAGCCCTGCATAATGCGTGGTGCCGGCGATGACTTCCGGGTCCAGCGGCTGGGGGTAAAATGAGTGAACGAAGTAAAAGAAAGGCGCCTCTCCAAGCCCTGCCCAGGCGGGATCATTCGCGTGTGCGGGATCCACGTTGTTCCAACCCATATGCGGCACTTTCAGTCCTGGCTCAGCGGGGAAGCGAACGACCTGGCCGCGCAGCACACCGAGCCCCGGAATGCCGGGATTCTCCTCGCCGCCCTCGAACAAAACCTGGTATCCAATGCAGATGCCGAAGAACGGACGGTCCTCCGCCAGCCATTCGCGCAACGCGTCCGCGAGACCCTGCGCGTGAAGGGCCGACATGCAGTCGGCGAATGCGCCCTGTCCGGGGAATATGAGCGCACTGACGTCTGCGAGGTCCGCAGGTGAACTCACCAGCACCGGCTCGTGGCCAAGGGCACGGACGGCATTGCGCACGCTTTGGAGATTCCCGCCGCCGTAGTCAATGATCCCTGGCTTCATGCTAGAGCATGTCCTTGGTGCTCGGCACGCCGGTCACGCGCGGGTCCACACGCATCGCGGCATCCAGGGCGCGGGCGAGGCCTTTGAAAATCGCCTCCGCCATGTGGTGGGCGTCGCGTCCGTAGAGGATTTCGACATGCACATTTGCCAGCACGTTGTGAGCAAACCCGCGGAGGAATTCCTCCACGAGCTGGAAGGAAAACCCGCCGATGCTCTCCACGCCTGCCGGCACGCGATGCTCCAGATAAGAGCGTCCGCTGAGGTCCACCGCGACGCGGGCCAGGGTTTCATCCATCGGAAGATACGACCAGCCGTAGCGCACGATGCCTTTCTTGTCACCAAGCGCCTGCCTCAGCGCCTGGCCGAGCACGATGCCGACATCCTCCACCGTGTGGTGGAAATCCACGTGCAGATCGCCCTTCGCCACGACCTTCAGGTCCATGAGACTGTGCTTCGCGAAGAGCGTGAGCATGTGGTCGAAGAATCCGATGCCCGTGCTGACATCGGCGCGGCCCTGACCGTCCACGGTAAGTGACAGGCTGATGTCCGTCTCGGCGGTGCGGCGGGAAATCTCGGCGGTGCGGCTGTTCATTGATCAATTGCTCGACGCTTACTTTGTCCCCGGGGGTTTGGCCTTCGTGTCGGCCAGGCCTTTCACGGCTTCGTCGAGCTTCTTTTTCACGACGGCGTCCTTAGTGTGAATCTTGGAAACCGCCTCCAGGTTCGCTTTCGCGGACAGGTAGGACTTGTCGTTCAAGTCCTTGAGGCCCTGCTCGAACTTCTTGGCCGTGGCTGTCAGCGCCACGGCATCAAGAGCAGCGAGGCGCGCGCCTTCCTTCTTCACGACGGCCTGCGCATCCTGGATGCTCTTGAGGTCGTAGGGAGAAAAGGTGACCACCGGAATCTTGTTCTTCTTCACACTCGCCACCTGCTTGCGCCACTCTTCGAGTTCCTTGCGGAAGCCGTCTTCCATTTCCTTTTTCTTGGCGGCGTCGAGTGTGGCGGTCTGCTTCTTGCGCTCCTCCACGAGGGCGGGGTAGGACTCGGTCGCTTGAATGAGGGTTGAATCCACCATCGGCAATGCTTTGCGCATCGCCTCCAGTGCGGGCGGGTAATCAACGGAGGCCACATAGTTGACCTCCAGTTCCGCGAAGGCCATAAAGGCATCCACTCCGTTGTTGGCTTTGAGCAGCCCTTCCATTTTGACGCGCAACCTGCGGGCGTTCACGTTGTATTCGTTCCACTTCACTTCCACTGCCGTGATCCAGGTGCCGCGGAGTTTGAGATCACCGGCTTTCACTCTCGCCCCCTCTTCGAGATAGAGCTTCAGCAGTTCCTCGACATCCTTGCGAACCTTGCTGGTCTTGTGCTGGTCGAGCCACGGCTGGATCTTTGTTTTGATGCGTTTGTCGTATTCTGCGGCACTCAGGGCGTCCGGGGTTACCTTAAGGGTGTCCACCAATTCCTTGGCCGTGCGTTCATCCACCATGGCCCGCTTCACTTCCGCCACGTCGGCTTTGGGGATTTTCTTGAAGTCCACGATGCCTTTCCCCTCCTTCACGTCCATTCCGTAACTGTCCGCGGTTTCTTCAGTGATCACGCCGTCATAAACTGTGCCATTCTTGAGCTTGATCGTATCCGCGATGGTCGCAGTGAGACCGGCGGCGAAGGCGAGGGCGAGACTGATGCGGGGAAATGAGAGCGGCTTCATGGCTGTCGAAGAGTGGGAGTTGGTTTGGGCGATGCCTGCTGCGGCTAAGGTGTTCCCTGTGGTCCGCATGAGGTTTCGCCGGATGATGTCCCGGGAATTCAGCGCCACTCAAGCCCAAATGTGTCCCCATCTTGCCAGAAATGCGGTCCAGGCCGGAGCCCGGCAAACTCAGCCGCATAATTTTTGAAACGCCCGCCGCTGTGTAATTGTCCCAATTCTCCAAACCATGAAAACGCTCATCCTTACCGCTGCCCTGCCGCTCTTCATCTGCACTATCCGCGCGCAGGACTCGCAGCCGGCTAAAGACGTTCCCGCCGAAACCGTCAAGAAAGCCCACGCCGCCGCATGGCTCGGCATCGCCATGGCGGAGAATGACGGGAATGTCGTCGTCGGTCAGATCATCCCGGACAGCCCTGCGGCCAAAGCCGGACTCCAGGCAGGCGACCGCATTCTCCGCATCGGCGATACCGCCGTCGAAGGGAACATGAGGCTCGTCATCGAAAAAGTCGGCCAGCAAAAGCCCGGCGACACCATCGAACTCCGCTGGAAGCGCGGGGACAAAGAGGAAACCACGGTAATCAAACTCGCCGAGCGCCCGGCGCAGTTGGAAGAAGAGTTTCGCGGGGAGTTTCGCAGAGAAAAGAACGAGACCGTCCCCCCGGCCCGCGGGAAAATCATGGATCGGGACGGCAATCCCGTCGAACGCGGGAAAGTATCTGAAGGGCGGGGCAAAACGCTGGAGGAAACGAAGCGCATCATCGAAGACGTGAAGCAGGAGATGAGGGAGGATCTGAAGCAGGCGAAAGATCGAATCCGCCTCAAGATCGCGCCCCACGGTGAACTCAGTCCGATGGAACACCTCGATTTGAAGCTCGAAGAAGGCAAAAAGAAGTTGGAAGGCGAAATCGAACTGGATCCCTTCAAGGATCGTCCTGCGCCGGGTTTGTCTTTAGAGTCACCCACGGTGGATCCAAAGAAGGGAGAATACTTCGGTGAAAAGCTCTCCCGCTATTACTTCGACAAGGAATGGCCCGGCGACAAGGCTGGCGGTGTTCGAGGGGACAAAGACTCTACTCCCCTCTTCCGATTCACGGTTCCGAACCCCGCTCAGGAAGCCGCAATCTGGGGACTCGTGCAGGACAGTATCGCCCGTGCGTTGGAGGAGTCTGACTTCGGCCCTGATGTCATCGAGAAGGTGACTAAAGCCGTCAAGGAAGCCCGCCGCTCCTTTATGGACGAAGACCTTCGCACAAAGCTCGAAGCGGAAGCCGCGAGGCTGGAAAAGGAAATTCAGGTGCTCAAGGAACGCTCAGACATGCTGCGCGGGATATTAAAAAAGCGCCGGAGTGATCGTTGAGGGCACTCTCGCGGGGAACGGCGAACGCTCCGGGCAGCAGTCACCTAATTTGAATTCTCCCTGCAAGGCCCATCCAAAGGTTGCCGAATTGCGCAAGCGCTCCTATATTTTCCATAATGACCGCCCGGAGCGTCCCCATCCTCATCTGCCTTGTCGCTGCCACGGCAGGCTTCTGCTATCGGTGGGTCGGCCCTGCTCCGGGGGAGCCTGCCCCGCAGGTTTTGAGGGGGAAAACAAGCATTCCTCTGCACGACAGCTATGCGGAAGCCGACTTCCGGCGGGAATTCCCCGGCGAAGTCAAAGCCGCCCGCGAAAAAGCCGGCCTCTGCGCCCTCCGTGCCGATGCCCGGCTTGAGAAATGGCTGAATGACAGTGACCGGGGCATCTCCTGCTCAAACCTTGAGCCAGTTATGGCCAGGGCTTCGATGCCGGGTTTTAAGACTCTCCACGCTTCAGGGGTGACGGGAGGCTCCCTCCGTGAACTCTCCGGGACTCTGCTCGGGATGCTCACCGCTCCTGCGACCGCCAGTGACAACCGCATGGGCATCCTCATCCAGAACGGGGATGTCATCGTCCTCACCGGCGAAGCCCTTCCTGAGCTCACACTGGCAGGCCTGAACGATGGATCCTCGGATTCCTTCGTGAACCAGTGCCCTCACTGCCTGAAACAGAGTTCCCTGATCTGTGAAAAATCGAGCTGCGGACTTGTCGTGGATTGTCCGGACTGCGGACTGCGGTGCCGCGTGCTCGCACCGGACACCAATGGCCGCTATCACGAGGCCACCAGCTTTCTCACTCGCTCATCCTGCCCGGAAATTGCCCCCGGCGCCGATCCTCTGGATGTCATGCTCGGTCTGTGGCAGACCGCCGTGCGCCGCTGCCGCTACGTTGAAGATCCCAAGTCCGGCGATGCAGCCACCGACGTTTGGCAGACCCCGGCACAAACGCTCAGAAGGGGCGCGGGTGATTGCGAAGACTCCGCCCTGCTCCTCACCGACTGGCTCCTCACCCGCGGAATCTCCGCACGTATGGTCACGGGGAAAATGGACGGCGGTGGCCACGCATGGTGCATCGCCCGGGTGGGTGGCACGGACTACCTCCTCGAGTCCACCAACCGCAATCCGGATATAACCAACCTCCCTGTGGTCAATCCCAATGACGGCTACGAACCCGCCACTCTCATGGACCGCGATGCCCTCTACGTCCCGGCCAAGCCCGGCGAGCCTTTCGACGGCGATTACTGGTCACCGAAGAAATGGATAAAACTCCCCCGCGCCAAGTCCGCCGCCGTTCCAAAATCTACCGCGGCACTTGAAAAGTAATCACCGGACGTGGTGACTCGCGGCCGCGCGCTCCCCTGGGTGATTGCCGGTGCGGCATGTTGCTACTTCTGCCATTTCCGAATTGGATTTTTCTGCCATTCCCCGGCCATGATTCGTTCGCTTTCGTTCATCCTCGCCGCTGTGATTGCGGGCACGGCCTGTCTTCACGCCGCTCCGCGTCAGATTTCCGGCATCTATCCTTCGCTCGCCATGTTCAACAACGAGGGTGAATGCGGCACCGGGGCCGTGGTCCCATGGGCCGGCAAACTGTGGGTGATAACGTATGCGCCGCACCAGCCCACAGGCTCGTCCGACAAGCTCTACGAGATCTCGCCGGAACTCGTGCAGACGATCCGGCCGGAGAGCATCGGCGGCACACCGGCCAATCGAATGATCCATCGGGAATCGCAGCAGCTATTCATCGGCCCGTATGCCATCGGGACAGAGGGGAACGTGCGGACCATTCCCTACACCACGATGTATGGCCGCCTCACGGGACTGGCGCGGCACTTGACGGACCCGGCGGGGAAGATCGTCTTCGCCACCATGGAGGAGGGCATCTACGAAGTGGACGCAAAGACGCTGGCCGTGACGGAACTCTGGGCCGACGAGCAGCGAAAGACCGGACGCCATGCGGACCTTCCCGGGTATCACGGGAAAGGCTTCTTCTCCGCGCAGGGTCGCTACATTTATGCCAACAACGGCGACCACGCCAAAGAGGCGCTGAGCAATCCCTCCGTGCCCAGCGGCGTCCTCGCGGAATGGGATGGGAAGGCCGACAAATGGACCGTCGTGCGGCGCAATCAGTTCACCGACGTGACCGGCCCCGGCGGCATCGAGGGCGGTAAGCCCGGTGATCCCGTCTGGAGCATCGGCTGGGACCACCGATCGCTCATCCTCATGCTGCTGGATGGTGGGAAGTGGCAGACATTTCGCCTGCCCAAAGCCAGCAACAGCTACGACGGCGCGCACGGCTGGAATACAGAATGGCCGCGCATTCGCGAGGTCGGCGACGGCCCGCTGCTGATGACGATGCATGGGATGTTCTGGGATTTCCCGCGCGCGTTTTCGGCGAAGAACACGGCGGGCATTCGTCCGGTGAGTTCGTATGTGAAAGTGGTGGGCGACTTCTGCGGATGGAAAGATCAGATCGTCTTTGGCTGCGATGACGCGGCGAAAAGTGAGTTCCTCAACAAGCGCGCCGCCAAAGGAAAGATCGCTGCGCCTCAGAGCCAGTCGAACCTCTGGTTTGTGAAACGCAACACGCTGCGCGAGCTGGGGCCATATCTGAGTCAAGGCGCGGTGTGGCTGGGCGATGATGTGAAGGCGGGGGAGGCGTCGGATCCTTTTCTGTTCAGTAACGGAGTGACCGGCAGCTTGTGGCTCTCGCACGAAGGCGCGGAGCCGGTGACGATTTCCATCCAATGGGATGAGTGGGGCAAGGGAGAGTGGACGAAGTGGTTTGAGGTCACGCTGCCGGCGCACGGAGGACAGGCGCTGAAGCTCTATCCCGACGACTGGCAGCCACAGCACGACGGAAGCTGGAAATACGATCCGCTTTATCCGCCGGATGGCCCGCCTAACACGGCAGGCAAGGGGCGCGGTCGTGGCATTGGGATAAGCCCCATAGGCGCCCCCCCGCTGCCCTCCCGCCCGTGGGTTCGCCTCCGCAGCGAGCAGTCCCTGCAAAAGGCGACGGCGCTCTTCACCAGCGGTGCCGCGCGTTATCAGTTCAAAGCAGGTCAGGACGCCATTTTCGGAGGCATTGCCGCCGCCGCGGAGCCAAACATTCTCGCCGGCACCGTGCGTGCCCGCGGGGAGAATAAGCGGACGCTGCACTTCGCTCCCGCAGGTGGCGACGCGCTCTACGAACTCGACGCCGACCTCAAACTCACACGTGCCGACGACGCGGCGGCGCTCGCTTATCACCAGGAGAACTGCTCCATCCCCGCCGGTGTGCTCACGGTGGATGCTGCCTCCGTCCTTTACACCGACGACGCGGGCAAACGCTGGCGGCTTCCCAAAGGCGACTCCGCCTTCGACAAAGACACCGTCGCCGGCCCCGCCCGTGTGTGCCGTGAAGTCTGCACCGAGCGCGATCTCTTCAACGCCCACGGCACCTTCTACGAACTGCCCGCGCAGAATGCCGGCGGCTTTGCCAAAGTCCGCCCCATCTGCACGCACAACCGGCGCATCCACGACTACTGCTCCTGGCGCGGGATGCTCATCCTGTCCGGCATCGCCGCCGATGCGCCCCCAAGCGACCGCATCATCCGCAGCGACGACGGAAAAGCCGCGCTCTGGGCCGGTGCCGTGGACGACCTCTGGAAGCTGGGTCCGCCCCGCGGCACCGGCGGCCCATGGCAGGACACGCCGGTGAAGGCCGGCACCGTGAGCGATCCTTATCTCTTGTGGGGCTACTGGCGGCGCTCACTCACTCTGAGCCACTCCGGCGCGGAACCAATTAGCGTCATGCTGGAAATAGATCTCACTGGTGACGGGCGCTGGGTTGAATGGAAAACCATCGTAGTGTCCGCAGGTCAGGCCATGAAGGAATCCATTCCCCCGGAGGCGCAGGGACGCTGGATACGTGCCGCGTCAGACAAGGATGCGACGGCGACAGCTCGCTTCGACTATGAATAAAAAAACCTCTCCCGGTTCCATCCAGTTTCGGCTCACTGCCGCAGCCCTCGCAGTGGTGTTTCTGCTTACCGGCTGCCGGCGTGATGAATCATCCGCGCACAGTGAGATCGAAGTCCTCTGCGCAGTCTCGCTCCGCGTGCCGGTGGAAGAGGCGGCACGGGCCTATGAAGCAGCAGGCATGGGAAAAGTGCGGCTCCAGTTCGGCGGTTCTCAGACGATGCTATCAGCGCTGGAGGTGAGCGGGAAAGGCGACATCTTTCTGCCGGCGGATGTGAGTTATCTTACCACTGCCCGGGCGAAGGGACTGGTGCGTGAGACGGTGGCGCTGGCGGAAATGAAGGTCGTGATTGCCGTTGCGAAGGGCAATCCGCGCGGCATTCGGGCGCTGTCTGATTTGCAGAAGGACGGCGTGCGTGTTGTGCTGGCAAATCCTGCACTGGCGGCGATCAGCCAGTTGACCTCGCGGGCGCTGCCGGCGCAAACCTGGCAGGCACTGGCGACCCGTGCAGTGGCGATGAAACCGACAGTGAATGAAGTCGCGAACGACATCGCGCTCGGCGCGGCAGATGCCGGCATCGTGTGGGACGTGACCGTGCTGCAAACGCAGGGGCTCGAAGCCGTGACCGTGCCGGAACTGACCTCAGTGAAAGGCCAGGCCGCAGGAGCCGTCGCTGCGGCGAGCACACAACCGGCAGCAGCGCTCCGGTTCCTCCGCTGGCTGGCATCACCGGAGAAAGGCGGGCCGATTTTTTCCAAACACGGCTACATGCCCGGCGATGCGCGGGAAGCTGCGGTCCCTCTAGCGACACCGCCTGAGTAGTGCGGGCCTATTTCCCGTGCTCGGCTGAGAGGTGCTGCTTGAGAATGTCCGCGCCGAAGTCTCCGGCGAAGTCCCGCCAGACGGCGTGCGGGTGGTTGGCGTTGTTTTGAGTGTTGTCGTACTCAAAAAGGAAATCCGGCGACTGGATGCGATAGAAATTTCCCTTTCCTGGCTCGGTGCTGCCGGCCCATGCGAAGAGCAGTTTGTCCCAGCCGGAGGCCTTGAGGCGTGCGGCGACGGGGGCGGCGAGATCGGGACGGAAACGGCCGATGTATTCTTCGATGACGCTCCAGAGAAGCTGCCGCTGCGCCTCGTTCAGCTTCGACGAAGCGAGGCCCGCGGTGCCCAGCGACTCCACTTTGGGCTTCTCGGCAGTGAGGACGTCGGCGGGTGCCTCGCCGGGGAGCATGGCGTCCTTCTTCTGCTCATCGGTGAGCGAGAGGACGAGCGAACGGGCGATATTCTCTTCGTTCTTGAGGACGCGCAGACCCTTGCGCGGGCCTTCTTTGACTTCGCCCGGGTTAGTGCCCATGAAGGACGGGGTCATGCTGACGAGTTTGCCGCCGGCGATGGTCACATTGCAGGAAAAGTGGTGTCCTTCGAAGCGCCAGCCCCAGGAGCCGGTCTCCGAGGGTTCGCCAAAGATGAGGATGTGATACTTCTCGGGGTTTCGCTTCGGCGACTTGTTCTCCAAGTCGAAGAGGATCTGCTCCTGGCTCATGATGGTGACGGCCTCGGCGAAGCCTTCATTGCTCATCGCGGAGCCGAGCAGCGCGTAGGCGAGGTGGTCCTGAGCGGGCTGGAGCTGCTGGAGGGTGATGCCCTTGCGCTCGATGGGCACGAACCGCCAGTTTTGCCGCTCGGGATCTTCCATCTTGAAAACGGTGAGGGCTTTCTGTTCAGCGTCGAGGCTGGCGAGGAAGTTCCGCGCGGCGGATGTCATGGCTCCGACGGCTTTGTCTGTGGTGGTGGCTGGAGCGGCGGAGTGCTCGGCGCTGATGGAGAGAAGAGGAATCGCCGCGAGGATGACGGCGGGAATGATGAGTAGTGAGGATCGCATAGTGGACGATACGTGCAGCGGGCGGCGACTGTTGCGCAAGGATTTTCACTGTCCATGATGCCGTGCCTCCGGCTCTGGCGGCGATACCCTATGCTTTCACTCCCCCGTTTCCTGCTGCTGCTCGCTGCGTTCTTTTTCACCGCTCCTGCACTCCCTGCCAGTGCCGCGCAGGTGAAGCCTCACTGGCCCTCTTCACATCTCGACGATGCTCCGGATCAGTACGCCGCCTTTCCCCTGCCGCTGAGTGAATACGCCGACCGCAAACCAGCCGCGCCGGCGCAGCCAATACAGGAGAAGCTGGCAGCGCGGGCGACGGTGGATCCGTTCAATCTCGCGGCGACGGTGATTTTCATCCTCGCCATCCTGCACACGTTTCTCGCGGGCATTTTTCAAAGCTGGTCGCACCGTGTGGAAGCAAGGCACCATGCGAAACTGGCGGCGGAGGGGCGCACGCCTGACAAGAGCCGCTATGCAGGGGCGACGGAGATCGTGTCCTTCAAAGCGAAGCTGCTGCACTTCCTGGGTGAAGTGGAGGTGGTGTTCGCACTGTGGGCGGTGCCGCTGCTTTTGTTCGCGATGTATTTCCACGGGTGGAGGAATGTGGAGCATTTCGTGGGGATGGACTGTAATTTCACGGAGCCGGTCTTTGTCGTGATCATCATGACGATCAGTGCGTCGCGACCGGTGGTGCGCTTCGCGGAGCAGTGCCTCGCGCTCGCCGCCGTAAAAGTCGGCAAGGGCACGCCCGCGGCGTGGTGGCTAAGCGTCCTGACGATCGCGCCGCTGCTGGGCTCTCTCATCACGGAGCCCGCCGCCATGACGATCAGCGCGATGCTGCTGGCGCGGAAGTTTTACGAACTGAAGCCGCGCCGGGCGTTCGCCTATGCCACGCTGGGCCTGCTGTTTGTGAACATCAGCGTCGGCGGAGTGCTCACCAATTTCGCCGCCCCGCCGGTGCTCATGGTGGCCGCGAAGTGGAACTGGTCGTCATGGTTCATGCTGACGCACTTCGGCTCCCACGCGGTCGTTTCCATCCTGGTATGCAATGCACTCTACTTTCTCGTCTTTCGCGGGGAATTCAAAAAGCTCGGCGACCCGCTCGATCAATCACGGGAGGGGGGAGCCATCATCCATTGGCACGACCGCGATGAGCCGGTGCCGCGCTGGGTAACCGTCGCGCACCTTTCATTCCTCGCGTGGACGGTCTTCACGGCGCACTTTCCGCCGCTCTTCATCGGCGGGTTTCTCTTCTTCCTCGCCTTCGTCCATTCCACAGAACACCACCAGAATCCCGTGGCTCTCCGGGCGCCGCTGCTCGTGGGCTTCTTCCTCGCGGGGCTGGTCATTCACGGCCGGTGCCAGGCATGGTGGCTGGAACCGGTGATGAACAACGGCCTCAGCGAGTTCCAGCTCATGCTGGGCTCTACGGTGCTGACGGCCTTCAATGACAACGCGCTGATTACGTTTCTGGCCAGTCAGGTGCCGGATCTGAGCGACGCCCTGAAATACGCCGTCATGGCCGGGGCCGTGGCCGGTGGCGGCCTGACCGTCATCGCCAACGCGCCAAACCCTGCCGGCCAGGGAATTCTGAAGGGCTACTTCGGCGGCACGGTGAACCCGTTCGGTCTGCTGCTGGCCGCCCTGGTGCCGACCGCGATAGTTGTCTGTGCGTTCGAGTTTCTCTGGCCGGGTTGAGAAAGCGCGTCACTTTTTGACCGCGACCGCGAAGAGGTCGGTCATCGTGGCAATGTAGAGCGTGCCGTTGGCGGCGCAGACGGTGCTGCTCGTGGGGGCGCCGAGGTGGGTCTTGTGGAGCAGTTTCTTTTCGGCGGTGGCGGCGAATATCCAGAAGTCGCCCCGGCGGGTGCCTGCATAGAGGCGACCATCGGCGATAAGCGGTGAACCCCAGAAATCACCCTCGGTTTCGTGCTGCCAGTATTCGCGGCCGGTTTTCGCGTTCACGCAGCGGAGGATGCGACCGGTGTCGGCGATGAAGCAGAGTTCGCCGGAAATGGCGGGCGTGCTCATGACGTGCTTTTCCAGGGGCAGGCTCCAAAGTTTTTCGCCTTTGGCGGCATCGAGACACTGGAGCCAGCATTCGTTTTTCCCCCACCAAAGATCACCACCGCCGGCGATGTAAAGACGACCATCGTGGAAGACGGGCATGCCGTGGATGACGCTCGGGCTTTCCTGGCGGTTTTGGCTATAGACGTGCACGTTCGTCTTTGGAGCCGTGGGATCGGGATCATACTGCCAGACTTTTTTCAGCGTCTGAATGGAGCCCTGTGATGCGTCTGGAGCGAGCGGCTCGAAGGCATAGACGATGCCATTGCCGCCGCAGTAGAAGACGAGCGGCTTGCTGTTCACTTCGGCCATGGAGGGCGATGACCAGCAGGCGTGAAAGGTGTTGGGTGCGATGTTTTCGCGGTCCCGGGCGAGGATTTTGCCCGTGGTTTTGTCGAGGACGAGGAGGCCCGGCGCGTCAGGTGTACGAATGACGCGATGGGTGTTGTCCACGCCGGAGGCGGAATTTACATAAAGATGCGGACCGTGGATCAGAATGGAACTATGCGCGCCGTCGTGTGGCCAGATACCCGCGTCCTTCACGAGATCAGTGATCCAAAGAATGTCCGCGTCCAGCGGGCCCGGCTCCTTCGCCGGCTGATCTGCGGGCGTCATGTGCCGGCCCTCATCCTTGAATGGCCCGTCGTTGCCATTCTTCATGCCGGCGAGGTCCAGACAGACGACTTCATGACGGTTCGTCATCACATACACCCGGTCTCCCTCCACAGTCGGCGGCGAACACAATCCGATGCGTGGCCAGTCAAAGTATTGGTCCTCACTTCTCTTCGGCACCACGAGCTGCCAGAGGAAGCCGCCGGTCTTCTCATCGAAACACATGAGGACACCGCGGTCGCCATCGTGTTTCGGGTCGCGGGGCTTGCCGTTGTTGGTGCCAATGAGCACGCGCCCGCCGGACACGACAGGTGATGAATGAGCTTCCGTCCCGAGGGCAGCCCGCCAGAGGATGTTCTCGCCGGTT
>JANOZA010000212.1:0-6245 GCA_031429155.1 Verrucomicrobiota bacterium
TCCGGTGTCCTGCACTTCGACTTCATCCTCCAGCCCGGCCCGCCAGGAGAAGTGACGCAGGCGCAGCTATCCAATGATCTCTCCAACACCGCAAACCAGGCGATGCTCAACACCCTGCCTCAGACCTCGGCGAACTCGAACAACGTGAACACGCTGGGCCTGACAGTGAGCGACCCGCCAACACAGGGGGAGATGCAGTCGGTGGCCAATAAGCTGGATGAGTTGATCAACGCGCTGCGGAGGTAGGGGGGCGAGCGAAGAGCGGGAGCATCGAACGGCTTCACCGCCAACGTCCAACAATGAAGTGCTGGCTGCCCGCGGCGGGGCTCCCGCCGGGGATCAATGCGCGCGGCAGAACTCTTCGAAACGGTCGAGGCCCTTCTTGATGATGTCTATGCTGGTGGCGTAGCTGAAGCGGACGGTGTCGTCGGCTCCGAAGGCAATGCCGGGAACGACGGCGACGTGGGTGCGGCTGAGGAGTTTTTCAGCGAAGTTGACGCTGCCGATCCCCATTTTCCGGATGTTGACGAGGAAGTAGAACGCGCCTTTCGGCTCGACGACGCTGACCTGGCCGAGCTTGTTGAAGCGGTTGAGCATGTAGCCGCGGCGGAGGTCGAATTCCATGCGCATGTCTTCGATGACTTGCTGGTCGCCCTGGAGGGCGGCGATGGCGCCGTACTGGGCGAAGGTGGCCGGGGCGCTGGTGGTGTGGCTTTGAATGGTATCAATGGCGTCGGCGATGGCCTTGGGGGCGGCGGTGTAGCCGAGACGCCAGCCGGTCATGCTGTAGGCTTTGCTGAAGCCGTTGACGACGATGGTGAGGTCCTTGAGTTCCTTGCTGAGGCTGGCGATGGAGATGTGCGGGGTTTCATCATAGACGATCTTTTCGTAGATCTCGTCGGAGAGGATGAGGATGTCCTCGGAGGCAGCGAGTTCGCCGATGGCTTCGAGTTCTTCCCTGGAATAGACTGCGCCGGTGGGGTTCGACGGGCTGTTGAGAATGACGAGCTTGGTGGCGGGGCTCATGGCCTCCTCGAATTCTGCGGCGGTCATTTTCCAGCCGTTCTCCTGCTTCGTCTCGACGATGACCGGGGTGGCGCCGGCGATGCGGACCATGTCGGGGTAGCTCGTCCAGTAGGGGGCGGGGATGACGACTTCGTCGCCAGGGCCGCAGGTGGCGAGGATGGCGTTGAAGCAGGAATGCTTGGCGCCGCAGTTCACGCTGATCTGGCTGGGCGTGTATTCGAGGCTGTTGTCCACGAGGAGCTTGGCGCAGATGGCTTCGCGGAGTTCGAGCAGTCCGGCGGAGGCGGTGTATTTTGTTTTCCCGTCCACCAGAGCCTTGGCGCAGGCGTCCTTGATGTGCTGCGGAGTGTCCATGTCCGGCTCGCCGGCGCCGAAGCTGCACACATCAATGCCCTCCTTCTTCAATTTCGCGGCCTGACTGGTGACGGCGAGGGTGATGGAGGGGGAGAGTTCGGCGATTTTAGAGGTTACGAAGTCCATGATTTGCAATGATAGGAAGGGGTGTCCGGCGGAGCGGGGCGCTATGAGACAAGGGGGCGCGCGGATTGTCAACCCGGCAGGGAAATTCACACTAAATGCCGCCTACGCCGCTCCCCAGCCGCCACCGCCGGGGGTTTCCATACGGAGGATATCGCCGGGCAGCGCCGCGAGTTGCGCGGTACCGGCAAGGGGCTGGCTCTGGCCGTCGCGAATGAGGAACTGCTGCCCGGGCGAGCCATTGCCGCCGCCTTCCATGCCAAAGGGAGGCTGCGTGCGGTGCTCGGTGAGCAGGGAAACCGTGAGCGGTGCGAGGAAGCGGTAGCTGCGCACGAGGCCATCGCCGCCGGGCCACTTCCCTGCCCCGCCCGAACCGCGGCGGAGACTGAATTCCTCGATCCGCACGGGATAGCGGCGCTCGATGATTTCGGGATCGGTGATGGCGGTGTTCGTCATGTGGGTGTGAACCCCGGAGAGCCCCGCATAGCCAGGCCCGGCACCGGCACCGCCGCCGATGGTTTCGTAGTGACCGAAACTCTCGTTGCCGAAAATGACGTTGTTCATGGTGCCCTGGCTGCACGCTTCAATTCCCAGTGCTCGCAGCAGGGTATCCACGAGCCGCTGACTGGTCTCGACATTGCCACCGACGACGGCGGGTGACTCGCGGGGATCGGTGGAGAAATGCGGCTGAAGAATGCCCTCGGGAACGATGAGGTCCACGGCGTCAAAGAGTCCTTCGTTGAGAGGAATCGGCTCACCAATCCACAGCCGCAGGACGTAAAGCACGGCGCTGCGCACGATAGCGGAGGTGGCGTTGCGATTCCCCGGATGCACCGGGCCGGAGCCGGTGAAGTCAATGGTGAGGCGTGCGCCTTTATGAATGAGACGGACGGCGAGCGGCGTGCCGTCGTCGAGGTGTTCGGTGGCGGAAAGATCGAACTCACCGGCCCTGGCGAGCCGGCGGGCAAAGGCGTCGCGGGCCTGCGCGGAGAGGGCGGCGAGCCGCGAAGTGACCTCGGTTTCGCCGTGAGCCTCACACATCGCCAGCAGTGCGCGCGCGCCGTGCCGGGCGGCGGCGAGTTGCGCGTGGAGATCGGCGAGGTTGTCGCTCAGCGCCCGGGTGGGCCACGCTCCTCCAGTGAGCAGAGCCGCGATGTCATTCTCACAAGGCACGCCGGCGCGGACGAGGTGCATCGGCGGGATGACGACGCCTTCCTCTGCCAGGCACGTCGCGGTCGCGGGCATGGAACCAGGAGTAATCCCGCCGATTTCGGCGTGGTGTGCGCGGTTCGCCGTCCAGGCGAGCAGGTCGCCGGACTTCCCAAAAACCGGGCAGAGCACGGTGACATCCGGCAGATGCGAGCCGCCAAACGCCGGGTCGTTAGTAATGAGCACGTCGCCCGGCTGCGGCGGGAGCACGGCGGCGACGCGGCGCACGCATTCGCCGAGCGCGCCGAGATGGACGGGAATGTGCGGCGCATTCATCACTAGCCGGCCGGCGGCATCGAGCAGCGCGCAGGAATAGTCGAGCCGCTCCTTCACGTTGGTGGAAACGGCGGTGCGGCGCAGCATGGACCCCATCGCATCCACCATGCCCTGGAAACGGCAGCGGAAAAGTTCGGCGGCAGCAGCAGCGGCGACTTCCGCCCGCGGCGCGGCAGCGACAGTGCGTGTCAGTTTCCAAGTCCCGCGCCGGCCCTGAACCGCCTGCCATCCTGGCTCGATGACGAGTGTGCTGAAGGCATCCTGAATCAGCGCCGGGCCTGACGTTACGGCGGCGCTGGCGGAAAACTCCTCCTGCTCCGGTTCCTGCGGCGGCACAGCGGCGATGGCGCGCAGGCTGACGAGTTCGATCACGGCATCCTCCGGCAGTTCGTAGCCGTAGAGCCAGGCGTGCTCATTGCGATAGGCCGAGGCGAGATCGGTCGCCCTGGTGAAATCAATGGCGAGCGCCGTGGTCTGGCCGCTGAGGCGGATTTCGGCGATGCGCCGGCGAATAGACCCGTGAGGTGAGCCCAGCCTGGAGAGGGCATCCGCCTCAACTTCACCGATGAGCTTAAATGCGTTCACCTCAGCAATCGGTCGGAGGACTTGCCGCACGGCAAACTGCTCTTCCGCAGCGTGCAGCACGCCGGAGGCGCTAAGCAGTCCGGCATCGCGCGCGACGTAAATTTCCCTGATGCCCAACTGGTCAGCGATGGCGCAGGCATGTTGCGGACCGGCTCCGCCAAATGCAACGAGCGCATACTCTGCAGGATCACATCCGTCGCGGACGGAGATGCGCCGCACGGCCTCGACCATCCGGCTGACGGCAATGTCGAGCAGTCCGCGGAGCAACGGCGTGTCGCTGTCAGGAACCGGAAGACCAAACGATGCCATCTTCACCTTCAATTCCGCCAGCCGCGCCCGTGCCGGCGCGTCGTGGAGCGGAAGCCCGGCACGCTCCGGATCGAGCCTGTCGAGCAGGAGATTCACATCCGTCAGCGTGAGCGGACCGCCGCAGCCATAACAGGCCGGACCGGGATCGGCGCCGGCGCTCCGCGGCCCCACACTGAGTCCTTCGGCAGTGACATCGCAGACGCTCCCGCCGCCGGAGGCCACCGTCTCGATGCGCAGCGACGGCGCGAGAATGACCGAGCGGCCGTGATGCTGCTCAAACTGATAGGCGAAGTCACCGTCCCAGCGTGCCACATCAGTGCTGGTCCCGCCCATGTCGAGGGTGAGGACTTTGCTCAGCCCGCAGGATTTTGCCAGAGCCGCGCAGCCCCGGACGCCGCCTGCGGGGCCGCTGAGCAGGCTGTCTTTCGGATGAAACCGATGCGGCTCCTCCAGGGATCCCGCGCTGTTCATGACGTGGAATTTCCGCACCCGGCGATCCAATGGGGCGCGCACTGATTTCACAAAGGCTTCCATCACCGGTGCCAGCACGGCATTGATGATCGCCGTCTGCGTCCGCGGCAGAAGCCGGATGACGGGAGCGAGTTCGCTGCTCATCGAGATGTTCGTGAAGCCTGCCCGCCGCAGCACCTGCGCCAGCGCCTGTTCGTGCGCGGGATTCACATCACTGTGCATGAGCGCCACGGCGGCGCTGGTGCAGCCGGAGGAAGCCAGCTTCTGCGCAGCAGACAACAACTCGGACTCGTTCAGCCCGTGAAGCACATTGCCGGCGGCATCCATGCGCGCCTTCACCTCCACGACGTGCCGATGCATCGCCGGCTCGCGCGAGTGTCCGAGGGCAAACAGGTCTTCCCTCCGCTGATCGCCAATGACCGGCAGATCCGCGAATCCTTCCGTAATGAATAGCGCCGTCGCCGCGCCGGTGCCTTCGAGCAGGGCATTGGTCGCCAGCGTGGTCGCGAGCCGGAATTCCAGGTCCGGAAAGTCCCCGTGAAGCGGTGTCAGCGTGAGCAGTCGCGCACCAATGACGGGGGCGGACTCGCCGGTGAGCAGTTCCACCACCGCACCGGCCTGCCAGGCTTCCGGCATGGGAGTCCTAAAAGTCAGTACGCCTTCCTCCGACGAGCGCGATACCACCACGCTCCCGCCTCCTCCTTCGCATGTCCAGTCCCTGAAGAAATCCTCCGGCAGTTCCTCCTCCGGCAACCGCACCACCAGGGTCTGCTCGCCGATGCGCGACTCCACCGCCACTCGCAGCACACTGCGCGAGAGCACCTTGCAGCGTTTCACGCGCCCCCTCGGGTCGCGTGCAAGGCAGTCGGTAAAGGTACCGCCGCGGTCAGCAGCAATGAGCCAGGGATTCATCACCCGATTCGCGGATCACTGGAGAGTTTCCAGCCATCCCATCTCCACCAGAGAGTCGTTATAAACTTCATTGATCTCCTTCGGGTAGATGCGCTTGGCGGATTCCAGCCACTCGCTGGCCCCCTCTTTGTCTTCTTTTGCGAACAACTTCACCGCCTGAGCAAAGTAGTAGGCGGGGGAATCGGCGTCGTATTGGTCAAAGGACTTAAACACGAGGTCGGCATCGGCTTCCTTCTTCTGCTGCACGTCGCAGATCATGATCTTGAAGTTGATCAGCGTGTCGCTGCCAGTCCCTGGCTTACCGGGATCCTTCAGCAACTTCTGAAAGGCATCGCGGGCGGCTTCCCATTTCTTCGTCACGAAATCGAGCTCGGCGAGATTGAATTTCGGATGGAAGGCCTCGGTATCCAAACCCTTGGCCAGTTCGAGCGCATTGGTGAAATGAGCGCGGGCCTTGTCGAAGTTGCGCATCCGCGTGTAAACGGCGCCGCGCAGATTCTCGATATAATGATTGGGACCGGTGACGAGTTCGACTTCACCGAGCTTTTCGAGAGCCTCCTGCCAGCGGACGCCGCGCAGGTAGTTGGAAACTTCGCCCATGCCGGCGGTGAGCGTTTTCAACTGTTCAGCGCTTAGCTTCTCAAGGCCCGGCAGCTTGCGCGGAGCCAGGTCTTCAGGAGCGGCGGGAACATCCGGGAGTTCCACCTTCTTCACATCACTGTCGAGCTTCACCGTGGCCGACCATGCCGCAAGGATGCGGAAATCGGTGCGGATGCCGTCGCCCGTCGCCTCCTCGCCGCCGCCACCACCGGGTTCGGGTGATGACGAGCCGTCGCCGCCCTTGTCGTCCTCATCGGACGGCAGCGCGACGACCCGCATGCGGCTGTCGGAGGTTGCCACGTCGAGAGACCGCTCGGGGTAGAGCATTCCGACGAGATCGGGCGTGGCGTAGTTCGTGAGCCGCAGAACGCCTTCGTCGA
>JANOZA010000213.1:0-7323 GCA_031429155.1 Verrucomicrobiota bacterium
CCGCGCAGCGCGGGCGAGCCGCCGGCGACTGCGGGGTCGTGGCCAAAAGCAAATTCCAGCAAGTTGGTTTGTCCGTCGCCGTCGGGGTCGGCACCTGGCTCGCGATTCGCGCCGGTGAGCGCAGGAAAGCCCGCAGCCCATACGTCGTAAGCGGTGTAGCAGGCGTTGAGGGTGAAGTTGGTCAGGGTCACGGTGGTCGCCGTCTGGATGACGTCGAAGGTGCCGTGCTCGAAGGTTACTTTCCCGCCGTTCACATTCGCCCACGCGCCGGTCAGCGTGGAGGCGGAGAGGACGAGGAAAGAGTCGGTCGGCAACGGACGGAAGCCCTTCACCAGCACCGGCCGCAGCGCCCCGCCCCGGGCGAAACTGCCGCTGACGCTCAGACGATCGAACGTGGTGCCGCTCGTGGTGCCGCCGATCTCCGCTTCAAAGACGGCGTTGGCGGAGTTGGTGACCTGGCCGATGATGCTCAGCGCGCCGGGCGAAGTGCCCGGCGCGATGGTGCCCTGGTTGACGAGCACGGGCGTGGTCACGATCGCGTTGTTGCCGCGGATGACCCCGGTGGGGCCGTTGGTGAAGTTGCTGGTCGCGATGTAAAGTCCGCCCTCGGCGACGATCGTTCCCGCATTGATGAAGCCGGTGCTTTGCAGCGATCCTGTGCAGCCAGGCAGGACGCGCAGGGTGTGGGCCGCGCCATTGGTGACGGTGAAGGAGCCGCCGGTCTGGCTGATGATGTTGGCGGAGGCGCCGGCGTTGGTGGCGAACTCGATCACGCCCGCGCCTCCGATGGTCATAGTCTGCCCGGCCAGCACCCATGAAAGGCCCGAGGTCCCGGTGTGGGCCAGAATGATGCGACCGTTGTTCGTAATGGTGCCGCGGACTTGCAGGCCCCCGCTGTTTGTGGCGAGCACACCACCGGGCGCGATTTCTACTGGGTTCGTCGTACCATTGAGTTTTGCCTGGGTGAAATAGATTCCCGCCGGACCTTCGAGCCGGCCGCCGCGGACTTCGATGCCGTAGTCCAGCGAAAGGCTGGAGCCGGCTTCGGCGCGAAGAATGCCGCCGGCGTTCTCGATGGCAAAGGCACCGTTGCTCCCGTTGAGCGCGAGATAGCCTCCCGCCGCGGCGGTGAAGACTCCGGTGTTGGTGGCGTTGCCACCGAAGGTCACGCTGGCACCGCTGCCGCGCGATTCGACGGTGCCTTCGTTCGTGAAAGTCAATCCGTTGATGTATCCCTGTGCGCCCGGCGAAGTCGTAACGCGCGCGCCCGGCAGCAGGCGGAAGGGCGCGGCACTGCCGTTGAAAGGGCCCATCAGGTTGTTGTTGCCGGATGAGCCAAAACGAATCGCGCCAGAGCCGCCCACCGTGGCGCCCTCTGTCTGGATGCGGACGTTGGCGGAGGAGATGACCGGCGTGGCGATGGAGATCAGGCCGTTGTTCGTGATCGCGCCGCGCAGGAAAAGCGTGCCGGGTGTGATGGAAAGCTGCGTGGCGATCGTGACCGGCGAAGCCGTGCCGTCGAGAGTCACCTGGGCGATGGAAAACGCGCCGGTGCCGTCGAGCGTGCCGCCGTTCACCACCGAGCCGCCCGCAAGAGAAAACGCGGAACCGCTGGCGGCGCGCAGGAACCCGCCGGCGTTGGCCGTGGAGAGGACGTTGAAGTTCATGAAGCCGCCGTCGGCAGATTGGATGACGCCCTGGTTCACGAAAGCGCCGGGGCTGAAGGTCATGCTCGCGCCGGAGCCGCGTGCCTCGATGAGGCCCAGATTGGTGAGCGAGGCGGTGGTGACGCTCCCGGTAGAGCCGGGTGTGGTCGAAAGGGTGTGGCCGGCGGAGTTGGTGAGTGCCGCGCCGGTGCCCAGTTCATCGCGGATTTGGTTGCTCAGGTTGTTGGCGAATTCCGCGCGACCATTGCCGCCGAGCGTGACCGGTCCGGAAACGATGATCTTCGCCGCGGAATCGCCCGGGCCGACCGTGCCCGCGATGCGCACCACGCCGTTGTTAGAAATCGCGCCGCGCAGGCGAAGGGCACTGTAGCCGGGCACGTCAATCCTGGCCGCGTGGGTCACGCCGCCCGCGGTCCCGTCGAGCGTGAGGAAGTTGGCAGTAAAGGAGCCGGTGCCGTCGAGCGTCCCGCCCGCGACAGTGGGCGAGGCCGCGAACTGAAAGACCGCGCCCGATTCCACCCGCAGGAAGCCGCCGGTGTTCTGAATGGTCAGCGCGTTGGCCTCGAAGCGCAGGTAGCCGCCCGCGCGCGAGCCGATCACACCGGTGTTCGTGAGCGCGGGCATGACGAGGTCAATGTTCGGAACCCCGGGCGAGGGATGCGGGCCGATGGCTTCGATGAGGCCGGCGTTGACAGTGGCCGGATAAATGAGTCCGCGCCCGCCGGGAGCACTGGTGATAGTGTGCGCGGGGCCATTGGTGAACACAGGCGTGGCGCCGCCGGGAGAGTTGATGAAGTTGGCATTCGGGGTATCGAAGAGAATGCGCCCGCCGCCGTTGATGGTGACATTGCCATCGAGCGTGATCGCGGCGCTGCCTTGCACGCCGTTCGGGACGAGCGTGCCGTCGTTGAGCCGAAGCGTGCCGCCGTTCGTGAGCGTGCCGCGGACGGTGAAGGGCTGGAATTCGTTGATGACGATGTTCGTGTCCGCGATCGTGATGGGATTGCCCAGGAGCGAATCAAAAATCGTGAAGCCCGTCAGGTTCAGCGTGCCCGATCCATCCACCATGCCGCCGCGCAGGAGCACGTTGCCTTCAAACTGCGCCGTGGAGCCAGCGCCCATGCGAAAGGTGCCGCCGGTGTTGTTGAAGACGTAGTTCGCAGTGCCGCCGAATGAATTGTTCACGCGCAGTGAGCCGCCATCGCGCGTCTGAAGCAGGCCAGTGTTGGTAAGTGCCGGATTGTGAATGAGCATCGTCGCACCAGCGCCGGCGACGTCCGTAGTGCCGGTGTTCACATAGCTGGAAGTGACGACGGCATTGCCGCCCGGCTCCGTCGTCACCGTATGCGGCGCGGCATTGGTGAAGACTGCGCCCGCCGTTGCGGGATCGAGGCGATTCACCTGCGCCGTGGCAAAGCGCACCTGGCCCGTGCCGGCGAAGGATGAGCCGTCCGCCACGAGCACGCGCGTGTCCGGCGCGCCGGGGCCATCGAGCAGGCGGATGATGGAATTGTTCGTCGTCGTGCCGGTCACGTTCACCGGCTGACCGGCACCGACATCGAACTGGAGATTGTTCAGCGTCAGCGGGCCGGTGAGCGAGAGCGGCGCGTTGAACGACCACACGCCATTGCCGTCGAGCCGTCCGCGCAAATCCACCGCGCCGGTGGAGTAAATGACCGCGCCGGGCTGGGGATTGAAGATCGTGCCCGCCTCGCCGGTGAGCGTCAGGTTTTGCATCCGCAGCCCGGCGGTGCCCAGCACTTCCACCTGGCCCTGAACGAGCACCGCGCCGGTGAAAGTATTCGTGCCCTGCTGAAGCTGCACCTGTGCCGGCGCAGTGCGGCGCAGGATGCCGCTGTCGAGCGTGACATCACCGCGCAGTTGCACCAGAGAGTTGGCGTCCACCGCTTCGATGAGGCCGCCGGCGTTATCCACATCCTGATTTTTGAACTGAAGAATGCCGCCGGACTTCGCACGCAGCGTGCCACTGTTGTCCACATCGTCGTCCTGGAAATCCACCACACCGCCGTCCGATTCGATGAGCGAGCGATTCTCCGTGAGCACTGAGCGGAGCTTGAGAAACCCGCCGCTCAACGCACGCGCCGTGCCGCGATTTTCAAACGCCGCGCCCTGCACCGTCATGGCCAGCGGCGGCGCATCCGCGAGGAACGTGCCGCGATTCACCACCGTGGACGGAATGACTCCGCCGAGGCCCGCCGCGCCGCCGATGTTCCCCGCGCCGCGCACGAGTTGGCTGCCGCCAAAGTCGAGCACACTTCCCTCCACGCTGCTCTCTTCATCCAGCAGCGAGACTGTGCCGCCGCCATTGATGGTGAGGCCCGAGGGCAGAAATCCCAGCGAGGAAGCCGTGAGCGTCGCGTCATCGCCGAGACTGATCAGCCCGTCATTGGAAATCGCGCTGCCGCCGAAGCCCGCATAGCCCTCCACACGCAGCGTCGCGCCGCGCAGCCGCGTCTCCGCGCCGGAGCTCACCGCCAGCGTCGCCACCGTGACCGAGCCGGACCCGAGATTCACCCGCCCGTCAGGCACCACGACGAGATAAGTAAAAGCGCCGCTGCCCGCCGCGCGGTCATTGTCCGGCCACGTCGGAAACGGGACGGGCACTCCCAGCTCGTCTATATAATCCAGCGGCTGCGGAGCCCACGCGAACGACAGCCAGTCCCCGCCATTCCCGCCAGCCCACGAGCACGGAAACGGCGTCTGCGCAGCCAGCGGCGGCACGGCGAACCAAAGCGACCAAACGAGCCAGCGGCGTGGAGAGACGGAAGAGTTCATAGGATTCCATGTGGTTGAATTGCGCAGACGCCGGCGGCGACGCTGGCCGGATTAGCGCAGGCTTGGCTCCCGCGCACCCGCGGACTTTTGGCGGGTGCGATTTACCGCCGCTGGAAGAGTCCCAGCAGGTAGGCCTGCTCCGATTCCAGGTCCTCCGCCGTGAGCACGGTGCGGGCAATTTCGGCGCGCAGCAGTTCGGGTCGGCGGTGGCGCAAATTTCGCCAGAGTTTCACCGCTGGAGGCGGGCGTAGCGTTTGGGGAATCCGGTGCGCGGGACGGTGATGCGCCAGAGCGGGAGACCGGTGAGGGGATCGCAGCCGATGGCGACGGGGCCGGTGGGCGGGTCGTTCCAGGTGGTGAGGTTGGTGGAGATTTTCGACACCAGCCAGCCGGCGGGGGCGAGCGGGGAGAGGGTGGTGTCGAAGTGGCAGTCAGCCCCGGCGACGGTGGCGGTGATGACGGGACGGGAGCGGGCGTTTTTCGGATCGCTGCCGGTGCCGTATTCGACGGTGTTGAGCACTCCGTCGCGGTCGAAGTCGTCGTTCTCGGCGGTGCTGGCAGAGCCGGTGCTGAAGGTATAGCCGGCCCAGAAACTGTAGGATTCCGGCTGGAGTTCGTAGGCTCCGATGTCCACGCCATTGCCGGAGCGGCGGAGCAGGCCGCGCTGGTCGGTGGCGGGCGCGTCGGCGTCGTCGCCGGCATCAAGGCTAAGGCTGTCGCAGCGGAGGGGGACGGTGAAGGTGGGGCCGCCGTTGGTGTAGCGCGGGCCGAAGACCTCGGTGAGCGGAGCGGCGGCGGTGCCGGCGCGGTCGCCGTTGGTGCCGTGGGTGAAGCCGGTGGCGGTGCCGGCGTTGGCGATGAGATTGAAGCCGGCGGAGGTGAAGGTGCCCGCGGTGTCCACGGCGAGAGTGCCTTCGCGATTCCGGGAGAGCAGCGTATTGCGCAGCGAGACCGTGCCGCTGAACTGCCGGATGCCGCCGCCGGTTTCTGCGCCGGAGTTGTCGGTATTGCTGCGATTGGAGAACACAGTGCAGTGCCGCGCGGCGAGAGTGACCGCAGCCGCGCCGGCATGGAAGATGCCGCCGCCGGCACCGTCGGCATTGTTATCTATGAACGAGGAATTGATGAGCGTGGCCGGGCCGAGGTTGTAGAGACCGGCACCGGCGGCGGTGGATGCATTCGCTCTCACCGTGCATCGCTCCAGGTGGAGGGTGCCATTGCTGTAGAGGCCGCCGCCGCGGTTGGCGGCCCCGGATTCAAACGTGGTGTCGAAGGCGGTGAGGGAGGCATTGGCGGCCACCATGACGAGGCCGCCGTCGGTGGCGCTGCTGTCGGCGCAAAGACAATGCCGCAGCGTGACCGCGGCATTGGCGGAAACGAGGAGCGCGCCGCCCTGACGATCGCCGGCGGCATTGGCGGTGGTGTCGCCGCTGCTCAATGCCAGGTGACGCAGCGTGATGGCGGCGGCTGCGGCGGGAGCTATTTTGAAAACCCGTCCGCCGCCCGCGCCGGCATTCACAAAGACGTGTGGCGAGGCCGGTGAAGCGGGGGCCATGATGTCCACGGGAGCCGTGATGAGCAGCTCGCCGGACGCGAGGGTGATGGTGCGGGTGCCGTTGAAGAGAATCTCATCGAGCACGATGTCCCCGCCGCCCGCGGCATTGGCGTCGGTGATGGCGCGGCGCAGCGTGCCGGCCCCGGTGTCCGCGTTGCTGCTCACGATGAAGGCGCTCATTTCCACCGCGCCGATGTCTATGGTGCCGCCGGCGATGCGCGGCTTTCCGCGCTGGTCGTTCGGCTCGGTGTTGCTGGCATTGATGCCGTGGCCGGTGAGCAGGCTGGCGGGCGGGAAGGAATAGAATGGCCGCAGGTCCGGCTGGGCGGTGAGCCGGGCATTGAGCGGCAGAGCGAGGCTGCCGGCGTAGTCGCCGTTCGCATTGGGCGAGCCGAACGTGAAGCCGGTGACGCCGTTGTTGTTGCCGATGAGATTGCCGCCGCCGGTGGTGAGGATGCCGCCGTTGACGCGGACGTCAGGGTAGATGGCACCGCTGACGGTCCCGTCCGTGTTGCCGCTGACGACGGTGTTTTCGAACCGCACGGTGCCCAGCGGCCAATACACGCCGCCGCCGTCGCCGAAGTTGTTGCGGTCACTGTCGGCGGTGTTTTCAGTGATCGTGCAGTTGGTGAGAGTGGCGGTGCCGCCGTCTTTGGCGAAATGGACGCCGCCGGAGAAGCTCGTGGCACTGTTCCGCGCCACGGTCACGTTGGTGAGCACGGCGTCATGCACCAGCGCGAGGCCGCCGCCCGCTTCCGCGGTGTTTTCCCAGATGGAAGTATTCACCACCGTGAGCGCCGGGCCGCTGCCTTCATCATAAAGACCGCCGCCCCACTGGCCGGCGTGGTTTTGCGTGAGCGAGCAGCCGCGGATTTCCACACAGGCGCGGTCAATGAGAACGCCGCCGCCGTCTTCCTCGGTGGAGCCGCCGGTGATGATGAGGCCCTGCAATTTCACACAGCCGCCGCCGTCGCCGGTGACTTCGAAAACGCGCGAGCGTCCCGCCGCGGTGATGGTCGTGATGTTGCCGATGATCTCCAACTCGCTGTCAATCCGCAGCGGCGTGCCGCTCAGCGTGATGGTCATCGGTCCGGCGAGCGTGATCTTGCCGCCGCCGCTGTCGTTGCAGTCGTTGATGGCATTGCGCAGGCTGCCCGCGCCGGCACCGGCATTGCTGGTGATAAGGTACTCGTCGCTGACAATCTCCACGCTCTGCGTGTTGCCGCCTGCGGGATCGAGGCTGTAGCCGAGGCCGGTGAGGGAAACGATAAGCGTTTCCGGCAATTCCGTGGCGGCGTCATCCAC
>JANOZA010000214.1:0-4073 GCA_031429155.1 Verrucomicrobiota bacterium
ACTGCCGCGAGCAATCCTTCCTCCGCCTCTGCACCCCGGTGGAAGCCGCCGTGGACCGGCAGTATGAGGAACTCGCGCTCCGCCACACCGCCGCCCGGGGGTTTCGCACCTACGACCTGCTCCACGTCGCCCAGGCCCTCACCCTCGGCTGCGATACCTTCTGGAGCTTCGATGAAAAAGCGAACGCCCTCGCCGCTCTGGAAGGTCTCACCACTCGCACGGCTGCGTCCTGAATCCGGCCGGTTCCGATCAATCGTCCAGCCGCCGTTTCCAGTAGTCAGGCTGGCGGCTGTGGTGCTTCACGGCGAGAATGCGCAGGTGGTCTGGCCGCACCCGGTAGATCAGGGAGAACGGAAAACGCGGCAGCAGGTACCGGCGCACATCGCGCGCCACGATGCGCCACCGTTCCGGGGCGGCCACGATAAGTCCCGCAGCGGCGTCCACAGTATCGAGAAAATCAGCGCCCAAACCCGGGACGCGGCAGTTTGTAAAACTGCACGGCATCAATCAGTTCCGCCTCTGCTTCCGGGTGGTAGATGATCCTCACGCGATGGCGCGGCGGGCCGCCGCCATGACCTCCGCGTGGGTCCGCCCGGTCACGACACCGCTGGTCAGCTCTTCATCCCGCCGCAGCACCTCTGCCATGAGAGTCCGGTCATCCGGCTCCGTCAGCCCTTCATCCAGACTGGCCCACAGTTTCTGCGCCAATACCACCCGCTCCGCCAGGGGCAGGGCCATCGCTTCGTTGCTCAATTGTTGCGGACTCATAGCGGGATCATACCGCCGGCCCGGGGGCTGTCAATCCTGCCGGCTATTTCCCATCAAGAGGCCAAGCCGCATGCTCACCGGGGAATGAAGCGGCAGCTTGCAGAAGTGGACCGGGTTGCCTAAGTTCCCGCCATGAACGCGACCCTGGACTCTGTCTTCTCGAATGCCCTGGAACTTCCGGAGGCCGCACGCCTGAGCCTCGTGGAAAGGATCCTCGTCACCCTTCCCGCCGACCCCGAAATCGAGTGCGAGCAACTCGCCGTCGCGGAAGACAGACTGGACGCGATGCGCACGGGTGCCGTCCGCGGAGTGCCGGTGGAGGGCGCCTTTCGGAGGGTCCGGTTATCTCTCTCTGCGAAAGCATGACCAGCGAAATCCACCCGGAGGCGGAGGTCGAGTTGCAGGAAGCCACCGACTGGTATGCCGGGCAAAGCGCGAGTGCCGGCCAGCGTTTTATCGCGGAAATGGAAGCGTCTTTCGCAATGATCGTACGCGATCCGCTCCGATTCGAACCTGCCGGCACCGGAGTCAGGGTCTGCCGCCTCAAACGCTTTCCCTACAAGCTATACTACGAGTTTGACGAAGCCCGGCAACACATCCGGCTGCTCAGTATCATGCACCACAAGCGCCACCCTGACTACTGGCGTGAAAGAGTTTCGCGCGACTAATTGGCAACTGTGGCACGGGCAATTTGCTCGGGAGGCCAAGGCACTTATTGCCCTGCGAAGGATGCAAATGCCAGGCGGCAAAGACGATCACGGACGGATCGCAACCTCGGGCGGTCATCGGCAGAGCACGGCCCGTAAGCAGTTCTGTGTCAGTGGCCTCCTCAATTACTGGTGTGGCCTGTGGTTCCGCTATTGGATTCCCGTGGTTCCCTTCGTCTTGTCGCCTTGGTTTCTCCCGAAAATGTAGCCTGCAGTGGTGCCGAGAATGGCAGCAAGGCCTTCGGATGCAAGCATCTTAGAGGTGCCCAGGATGACAATGGATAGGAGCAGAAAGCCCATGCTCAAGACTTCGATCAAGAGTCGGCTCTCGATGATCAGCTTTCCGAGTTCACTGGTTTCAGGCCGGCGCAGGGAAAACCACAGAAGCATGAAGAGGGCCACACCCAGCACCCCAACCATCATGTAGAGAGCGAGAGAGAGCTTATCCTTAGTCGCATTTTCCTCGGATGCTTTCTTTCCGGCGTCTTCCGCGGCTTTCTGACGGAGCAAGGTAATGTTTTTCTCTGTCTCCGCGACCCTCTCCTCACCCGTTTTGAGTGCTGACTTCACGGCCCCGATGCGGGCTCTGAGGGCCGATTCGAGCTTTTCAATTTTTCGCAGCATCTCCAAGCGCTGAGCTTCAAATGCGTCCTTCCAGAGTTTTTCGATGCTTTCTACAGGAATCGCTGCGGCTAGAGTAGGATAGTCAATCTCCGGCGCAGAATTGTAGGAAATCTCCTCCCAAAGCTCCCGGATACTACTGTGGGCATGTACGACCTCGAAGTTCCCTTCTTCGGAAAAACGGGAATTCGAACGGAAGCCACGCAGGGCGGACTTGATGGGATTGTCTTCAGTCTTAGGGGAGAGGACGCTCAGATCTTCAAACTGCTTAAGCGCTTCCCCGATAATTCGGGAACACTCCAAAAAGCTCTTCTCGACTTTAGTAAGCAAGGCTTTGAGATCCGGCGCGATTGTTGGCCTCGGGGCAGGAGTCGGGGCAGGATCGGGTGGAGTCACAGTTTTTTTGTACGTAGCGAGTGCCTTGATTGCGTCCGCTGATTTTCCTGACGCCCCGGAAAGTGCAGGCTGCGCAGCCTTTAGGGAATCCCGGACACCGGTCAGGGAACTCATGGTGTTTTCCAGGGAGGTGTTTTCCACGCGCAAATCCCTGTTCTCGATTTCTGTCTGCTCAATTCTGGCCTCCATCAGACGCAGGGATGAAGTCGCAGAAGGAACATCCTGAGCGGAGGCCTGCGCTCCGGAAAGAAGACAGAAAATGCCAGTGAACGTTAGTAAGTCGGGCAGTAGTTTCATTTTGTTCGTGAGTGAGTAGGGTCGGCGTTAAGCCCCCACGGTGATTTCCGCGACGTCGCTCCACTGGCCGATGTTCTCTTCGTCGCGGACGAAGATGGCGCGGTAGAGCCATTTGGCGGGGTTGGCGGGCCAGGGGGTTTTATCGGTATAGCCGGGCTGGGTGTCTATGGTTAGGAATTCCCAGCCGTTGCCGCGGTTCACTTCGATGCGCAGCGCTTTGGCGAGGCCGCGGGCGGATTGCCATTTCCAGGCGATATAGACGTGGCCGCCGGTGATGCTCAGCGGGATGACGGGCTTGAGCGCGGCGGAGTCGGCGGGGGTTTGCTCGGCTCCGAGGACGTCGAGGGTCTGGGCGATGTCGTCGGTCCAGCCGGGGCGGGTGCGGAGGAATTCCACGAGTTTGCGGAAGCGCTCCTCGACGCCGGGGAGGATGGGCGAGGGGATGCCAGGGCCGCTGGGATAGGCGAGGGTGACGGCGGTGTTGGGGCTGTCTTTGTCGCCGTAGCGGGCGCGGTTGCGCTCGGCGGTGGCGCCGGCGCTGGCACCTTTCAGCGCGCTCTGGCGGGCGCAGAGGTATTCGAAACAGGCGGCATCGGCGGCGAGGGCGACGATGTGGGGGTCGGCGGCGGTGATGGTGAGCGTCGCAAGGAATTGCGGGATGGTGACGTTCACGTGGACGAGTTGGGCGCAGAATTCGGAGTCGCCTTGTTTTACGTAGTCTTCGCGGGCCATAGGATTAGGGTTGTTTTGGAGTTATGTTTTGGTTTTCAGTGAGTTACAGAGAGAGAAAGGCGCACGCCGGAGCGACTAAACCGCACCGCTGGACAATAAAACCGTGCCCCGGAGGGACTGAACCGCACGGTTGAAGGACTGAACCAGTGCGGTGGGGCGGCAAACTGGTGCGGTGGAACGGCTGAACCGTATCAGTCCGCGACTGAACCGCACGGCTGAGGGGTTCATCCGCATGGTTGAGGGACTGAACCAGCACGCCGGAGCGACTGAACCGTGCGGTGGAGTGCCGCCGGGATACCAGTTTGCGGCGGACTGGTGCGGGTCTGCGACTGAACCGTGCGCCGCGGGCGCGGGCGATCGCGGGGAAAGGCTGGCGGGATGAGGGTGTCGCCGAGCCGGCGGCACCACTTTCTTTTGGGCCTGCGGGCTTGAAATTCCCGTGCGCGGAGACGCGACTATATAATACGCTCCGACGCTCCGACGCTCCGACGCTCCGACGCTCCGACGCTCCGACGCTCCGACGCTCCGACGCTCCGACGCTCCGACGCTCCG
>JANOZA010000215.1:0-1565 GCA_031429155.1 Verrucomicrobiota bacterium
AAAAAGACCGAGCTCAAACTCACCAACGTCGCCCGGGCCAGCCTCGAAGAACTCCTCCTCGACTACGAAGACTTCCTCCGCCAGCGCGACCTCCCCCTCTGGCCCAAAGACGATCCCCGCAAAAAATCCCTCATCGCCCGCCGCTGCACCACCGCCGACCAAATCGCCGAGTGGGTCCGCGAACAACACGATCATCCGTCCATCGAGTCCATCCGGTCCATGAAGTCCACCTACCCCGAGATTGCCGCCAATGCCGCAATTGTCCTCCTCGGCGTAGCCTGCAGCCTGCTCGACCGCCAACTCGCCACCCTCGCCACCGCCTTCACCGAAGAAGGCGGCTTCACCGAACGCCTCTACCGCCTCCGTACCCAGCGGAGGAAACAGCAGTGATCAGCTCGAAGTTCACCTTTTGAATATTGCCCCCGACAGGCAGAGTCCGCCAGGAAGCGGCGGCCGACTCCCCAACACTACTGGATATTGCGAACGCGGACCCGCCCGGTCGGCGGAGCGGTCTTCACTCCGGGGATGACCGGCGGTTTACCCACGTTGATTGGCGGGGCCGCACCCGTCCCTTTCGCCGCGTTTTCGTCGAAGCCGATTTTTTCCACGAGGCCGTCCTTCCGGAGCTTTACTTTGCTTTTTCCAAACGTGTCGGACCATTCGATTTGCTGGATGGAGATCCCGTCTCCATTCGGCGAATTGCCCCATAGCCGGATCGGCGCCCGCTCTTCGCCGCGCCGGACGATGGCGACGTATTCCCGACCGTCGGCGCGGCCGAGTCCGACGACCACCATGTTCTCGGTAAACTTCGTTTGCGGCGCGACGACCTCCGCCACGGATTTCGTCGCGAGCACGAACGGCGAGTTGTTTCGAGTCTGCTCGTAGCGGTCCCTGGTGAACGGCTCCGGCAGCGCAGAGTCGGCGGCGACTGCGCTGCTGGCGAATGCGATGAATGCGAGTGCTCTCATACATTCCTTGGACAGCAGCGGGCGGCGGACGTTCAGCTTATCCTGCGGGAAACGCGGCACACTCACCCTTGACGGTGGGGGCAAACGAAATAGCTTATTGCAAATCCTGCACTCGCCATGAAACGAACACTTCAAGCCATCATCAGCGCCTGCATTTTGTGCGGGTCGGTCCTCGCAATCCCGCAGAACTTCAACGGCGGTTTTTTCGGAGCGGTGGGGCAGCCGTTTGAGGATTTTGCGATCGCGGCGCTCGGTCCAAACGCGGAGTTGAAAGGCAAATGGATCGCGGTGGCGAAGCAGGAGGGAAAGCTGCGGCTCGCCGTGGACGCTGTGGTTTTCGGAATCCCGGCGTCGGAGGTCGGTGTGGAAAAGTCCGGCGGCGGCGTGTCGAAATACACGGTGACTTACAAGGCCTCGGATGACCGCAAGCGGGGGCGCGCGGCGGCTTCGTTGAAGGACCGCGTTCTCGGTGCCGTGCGCGCCTATACTGGAGCCTCGATGGAGTCGGGCCGGCCGGCGGATTACAAAAACGCGCGGATCTCCGTGGCGGAGTCGAAGGGGGACGTGACGCTCGAAATCACGAAGGCTCCGTGATGC
>JANOZA010000216.1:0-7529 GCA_031429155.1 Verrucomicrobiota bacterium
AGCGCTGCTGTTCGCGGCGCTGTCACTGCCTGGCACCGGACGTGCGGAATTCACCGTGCATGAGTGGGGCACCTTCACGATCCTCCATGATTCCACGGGCGCCGCGCTCAAGTGGTATCTGTCCTCACATGACCAGCATGCGCTGCCCGACTTCGTTCATCAGGCGGGAGGGGGCGGGAGCGCCCGCTTCATGAAAGCCACGACGCCGGAGGGATTTGCCACCGCGCGAATGGAGACGCCCGTGGTCTATTTTTATCCGGACGATGAAATGAACATCAGCGTATCGGCCTCGCTGCCCGCAGGCAGGCTCACCGAGTGGTTTCCGGACGCCCTGCGTGCCGGCAACCCGATGGTTCCCGGCAACACCCTCCAATGGATCGGTCGCCTGCTCCCGCCTTCTTCACCGCTCGCCGCGGACATTCCCCGGACGAAGGACGATGCGGGTCGCCACTACGATGCCGCACGCGCGGTGCCGGATGCATGGATTTATCGTTCCAGCCTGCCCAATCCCGCGCCGCGACTGGACCCCAAAGACCCCACCAAAACCCTGCCCCGGGTGCCTGAACTGGACCGGGTGCTTTTCTATCGGGGTGCGGCCGACTTCGGCGCGCCGGTAATAGTAAGTACCGCCGACGACCGCGTCTTTGCTCTCAGCAATGTCTGTGGCAATCCCGTCTCCGCGGCCTTTGCCGTGCAAGCTACCGGGCAGGGAATCGCATGGACCCGGGTGGATGGCATTCAGCCGGTGCAATGGGTGGACGGAAAACAACTCAACGTGAAAAACTTTACCTTCCCGGACGCAAAGCCCCGCGAGGAAAGCATTGCCGCCCTGAGAAAGGCGGTGACGGAAACCCTCGTCACAGAAGGCCTCACGCCGGCCGAAGCCGCCGCCATGGTCGAGACTTGGAAGGACCTCTGGTTCGCCGAGACCGGCACCCGGGTTCTTTCCGTGCTGCCGGATGAATGGGTGGCCGGCACCGTGCCTCTCAGCATCAATCCCGCTCCCGCCAAAATGGAGCGCGTGTATGTGCTGCGCTCCGAAATTCTCACCAAAACCCGCGAAGACGCGCTCGCCGATCTGCTCGCCGGCAGCGGAGACCCCGCCGCTGAGACTGCCCGTTTCAAAGCTCTGGAACTTGGGCGCTTCATGCACGGTGCCCTGCCGCGGGCCAAGTCCATCCTGTCCTCGCGTCAGGACGGCCGTTTTTACACCTGGCTCAACGGGAAGTAGCCGGAGCGTTCGGTTGCGGCGCGGGAGGTTTCGTTCCAGTCCCCGCGCGACCCCTCTCTCCAATTCATGACTGAACTCATCCTGGGCACCCGCGGCAGCGAACTCGCTCTTACCCAAACGGAAATGACCAAAGCGGCACTCGCTGCCGCCTGGCCGGAACTGCATGTGCGGCATGAAGTCATCAAGACGAGCGGCGATCTGCGTCCCGACTTGAAGCTGGCGGATTTCAGCCGCGGGGACGATCCGGTGGTGGATAAGGGCATCTTCACCAAAGAGCTGGAGCAGGCGCTGCGGGCGGGGACCATCCACGCCGCCGTCCACAGTCTGAAGGATGTGCCGACACTGCTCGACGACGGCTTTCGCATCGCCTCGGTCCTGCCGCGAGCTCCGGTGGAGGATGTCCTCATTTCCAAAATCCCCGGCGGCCTCGACGCTCTGCCTGCCGGCAGTGTCGTGGCCACCAGCAGCGTGCGCCGGGCGCGGCAGTTGAAATGGCTGCGGCCTGATCTCGTCGTCGCCGACATCCGCGGGAACGTCGCAACCCGGATACGGAAGGTGTCCGACGACCCCGGCATCTCCGCCCTCCTCCTCGCGAGGGCCGGCCTCGTGCGGCTCGGGATTTTCCGCGACGTGATGACAGAATTCACCGTGCCGCTGCACGTCACGATCCTGGATGCCGCGCAATTCCTGCCCGCCGCCAGCCAGGGCGCGGTGGCGATCGAGACCTTCGGGGAAAACGCAGCACTGGCCGCCTTCCTCGCCGGGATCAATCACCAGCCGACCTTCCAAATGATCACCGCCGAGCGGCGGTTCCTTGAGTTGCTCAAGGCCGGCTGCCAGACACCCGTCGGCGTGCATACGGCGCTGGAAAATGGCGTGCTGCACATGAAGGCGCTCGTCTTTCCCGACTCAGCAGGCGATCCCTCCCGCGCCGAAGCCCGCGGCACGGATGCTCTCGCCGTGGCGGAGGAATTGTTTCGTTCTCTGCCGCAGTAGTTGACCCCGCCGTTCTCTGCTGAAAACGAAAGAGCCCTCCGCACAGGGGACGGAGGGCTCCGCGTTTGCCGCCGGTCAGGGCTGCGCTGCACAGGGACAGCGGGCGGCTGGCGCAAGGGGTGCGAGTTTAGAGAAGTTGGGGGGGATTGTTCCCGCCGTTTGGCGAGGGATTGGTCTCCACCCAGTTTTGCATGTGAGCATTAAATGCATCCTGTTGGTAACCGCCGGGGTGAGAATTAACATAGGCCAGTGCGGCAGCCTGCATAGCTTGAACCCACGCTTGCATAGGGTCGGCTGGATTCCCGTCCGTGTCTCCCACGCTGGTGCCGCCGCCACTCGGACTATAGAGGAGTTGTCCGTTTTCCCACGAGAGGTAGTGTTTCGCCTGCTGCTCGAGGGGCTTGTCGTCATCCATGGTGCTGGTGACGCCAGCCAGTTGGAAGGAGGAGTTTTTCATGACCCCGGCACCCGTGGAGCCGATTCCCACCGCATTCATGGCCGTTGCCACGCTGGTTGCGGTCTTGAATCCGGCGGCACCGGTGGCGCTGCCGGCTCCGAACACGGAGGCGATTTGCTGCGCCTGGCGCTGGGCCGCGGCGACGCTGGAGTTTTCGTTCACGCCGCTGAGACTGACGACGGCAATGGCTGAGATGATGCCGAGGACGGCAATGACGACGAGGAGGTCGACGAGGCTGAAGCCGCGTGATGATGGATGCTTTGCTTTGGATTTCATGGTTTGGTCTTTGGTGTGTATGTTTTGGTGAGGAGTGCGGGTTATGATGTGAATGCGCTCCACTAAGCATCATGCAAAAGCCGAGGATGAAGTTACGGAAATTATACTAATTATTTAAATTTAGTCTGGTTTTGACCGCAAAGACGCCGGTTACGGGGAGTGGCCGGCGGTGCGGGACGCGATTTTTCCCCGGAAACCGATAACCGGTAACTTCCTGCATCCCCTGAGCCTGCCGGGCGCAGCTTTAGCGGGGCTTTACTTTGCCGGCACCCGGAAGCGGGTGCGTTCCGGAGTGCTCAGTTCGCGACCGGCGACCCGGCGTGCGAGGGAGGTGAGACGCGACAGGTTTGTCTCCCACAGGGCGATCTTACTCGTGCCTCCGGCGGTGGCGAGGCGACCGTCTGGCAGCCATGCGAGGGAGTAGATGGCCGAACCGGTCTGGATGACGCGGAGATCGAGGGGATCCTGCCAGTTCCAAAGATAGAGATGGCCGTCGTTGGCGCCCATGGCGAGGTAGCGGTTGTCCGGCGAGAAACCAACGGCCTGCATTTGCTGGGCCGAGACCGGGGCGGTCTTGCGGCTGGAGGCGATGTCTGATGCGCGCAGATCCCACACAGACGCGCCCCTGCCGGTGCTGCCCGCAGCCAGCCAGCGGCTGTCCGCGCTAAAGGTCACATTCGTTTCCTCCAGAAAGACTGCATCAAGTGCCATGAGGAATTTTGGCCTCCATGAATACACGCTCACATCGTAGAGCAGCACCTGGTTTCCGTATTGGGGACTGTCGGGAGTTGCTTTGTCCCATGCGTGGCGGGCCACGGCAAGGAAACGTCCATCGGGGGAAACCACCACATCCGGCAGCAGGTAGCCCTGGGTGTGGATGCGCTCCTCCTGGTGCATGGCATCAGGATCGGGGAAGGACAGATCCCATGCGTAGAGGATACCGTCGCCATTGACCATGTAGAGGCAGCCGTCGCCGGGATGGAAGGTGAGACTGTAGCGGTAAACGTGTCGCCCTTCCACGGGCAGCACGAAGCGTGGCGGCGTCTCCGCATCCGGGTCGGCATCGAGGGCCTTTTTGAGAGCCGGGAAATCCCAGACTTTGACGGTGTTGTCGTGTCCGGTGCTGGCAAGCCAGCGGCCGTTCTTGCTGAAGGCGACGGCGCAGGCGCGATTGCTGTGCGTGCCGAGGATTTTGTAGCCCCGGGCATTGATCCGGGACAGGGTCACGAAGCCCTCTTCATTTGTCTTACCGCTGATGGAGGGGCCTCCACAGGCGGAGGCGATCCATTCGTTGTCAGGTGAAGTGGCGATATCCAGCACGTTGAATATGCCAGCCTGGAAATGCTGCGGCTGAGCACTGCCGCTGACGCTGTCGAATGGCCAGCGCCGCACTGTCGAATCGCTGGATGTGGCGATCACTGAGCGGTGGTCCGGTGAAAACAAAACCCCGGTGATGTAGGTGGGGCTGCCGCGGAGAACCAGCGGGGTCCGGTTGGACTCAATTTCATCCATGAGCCAGAGTTTCACCGTGCGCAGCGTGCCGCCGGCGGCGAGCCAGCGGCCGTCCGGGCTGAACTCGACCGCGAGGCCGCGTCCTCCAAGGGGGAGCGTCACGGGACGACCGCCCTCTGTGAGCGGAGCCAGCGTCACCGTGCCGACGTCGCCGGTCATGGCCAGCCATTTGCCATCGGGTGAAAAACTAAAGTCATCCATGCTGCCGGATTGCGTGGTCATGCAGCGCCAGGAGTTCTCCGCCACCGCACCACCCGGCTCCGGAAGGTGCAAATGCCACATACTGTTATCGCGCCCCCGGACGGCAGCCTGCTTCCCGTCCGGGCTGAGGCAGATTGAATAAGGCTTTACGGGCCCCGGCAGCGCAATGGATGGGGTGCCGGGGAGTCCGGGGTAAACCAGCACTGCATCCATGCTGCTCTCCCGGTCGAAGCAGATGGCGCGGCTGCCATCCTGCGATACTACCCCGCCGACCGGTTCCCTGGGAGTTTGCCCGAGGCGATGCAGTTCGCCGGGGCGCACACTCTGTGTGGTGAGTTCGCAGAGGGAGTTAAACGACTCCACTTTGACACCCTCCTGCGTGATCAGATACCAGCAGACACAGACAGGCGTTTCCCCTTTGCCCCCGGCGCGCAGAGTGGTGGCCCAGAGTTCCATGCCCTCGCGCACCAGGGTGCCGGGCGACTGCGCCACCGGTGGTTCTGTCACCGGGAGGCCCGACTCCATGGCCGGAGAGATTACATCCCAAAAGGACACCTTTCCGGCATTGTCCACGGCCACAATGCGGCGGGAATCATCCATCCAGCGAAAACTGGTAAAGCTTTCTTTTACCGTGCGGGCTTCGTTCAGCTTCCAGCGGCGCAGCGGCTGATCATTCTCGCGGTCATTCAAATCAAAAACCGCCGCCACCGGACCCTTCGTCTCAGCGCGCGAATAATCCACGGTCATGAGCCAGCGTCCGTCCGGGCTGGCCTGCGCTGATTCGCGTTGCCAGGGGTCCGTGGAAATCCAGGCCTCGGTGTATTCCGGGCGCAGGCCGCCCGCCGTGGCATCCAGTCCGCCGACACGCTGCAACACATCCGTGAGTGCTGAGGCGGATTCCGGCAGCACTCCACCTTGTTCCATGAGTTTCACCGACTCTACCGCCAGCAGCAATGCGCGGGACGGGCTCTCCTCAACCTGGAGTCGCGCATCGGCGGCCAGCTTGGTCGCTGTCGCGATCATCAGCGACTTTTCCATCCGCACGTTGGTTTCGCTGAGCGACACCACGGCGCGCTCCGCCCGGTTCCACAGGAACAGCCCGGCGAACATCGCGATGCCCAGCACGGCGTACAGAGCCGCCATGGCCGGCTCACGGCGCACCCATTTTACCAGTCTCTCCCGGATCGTCACCGGCCGCGCCTTGATCGGCTCCCCGCGCAGCCAGCGATCCAGTTCCTCCGCCAGCTCAGCCGCCGACTCCGGACGTCGCGCCGGGTTCTTTTCCATGCACCGCCGCGCGATCGTCACCAAGTCACCGTCCGCACGCGAACCCGCCGGCCAAGACGGTTCGCTGTCCACGATCCGCCGCATGATTTCCACCGGCCCCGCCCCGTGGAAGGGCGGCATCCCGCACAGCATTTCCCACAACATCACCCCCATCGCCCACACGTCGCTGGCCGTGGATACTGCCCGCGCATTCCCTCCCGCCACCTCCGGTGCCATGTAGTGCGGAGTCCCGATGTGGTCCTTCGTCAGCGTCAGGCTGGAATCCGCGTTCGCGAGCTTCGCGAGCCCGAAGTCCGTCAGCCACGGCTCCCCCGCCGCATCCAGCAAAATATTCCCCGGCTTCAAATCCCGGTGCAGCACTCCCCGCTGGTGCGCGTGATGTACCGCCCGCGCCAGCTTGGACAACAGCGTCGCCACCTCCCGCACCGGCAGTATCCCGTGAAACTCCTTCAGGCGCTGCGCCAGCGACTGGCCCTCGATCAGCTTCATCGTGAAAAACGGCTGCCCGTCCAGCCGCCCCACCTCGTAGATGGGCACGATGTGCGGGTGATCCAACCCCGCCGCCGCCTCCGCCTCCAGCGTAAAACGCGCCACTTCCCCCTCGTCCGCGAACGTCGAACCCCGGATCATTTTCAGCGCCACCGTCCGCTTCAGCTTCTTGTCCTCCGCCACATACACCACCCCCATGCCGCCCGCCGCGATCTTGTGTTTCAATGTGTAGCGCCCAAATTCCACATTCTCCTCCACCCGCCGCTGCACCGACTCTTCGGAATCCTCCCCCGGCTCCCCGCCATTCAACAGAAACCCCAGCGCACAAGCCGGACAGGCTCCCGCCGACAGCCGCGCCCCGCACTCAGGGCACTGCGCCGACTCCCCGGAACTCCGGGAGGAAACGGGGGGACGGACGGAGGAATCGGAGGCAGGAGAGGTCGGGCTGGTCGGCATTGCTTTCTAGTTTCCATGATAATCGGACTCAGAAGGTTACGACAGAAGTCAGGAATCGCAATGATTTGTGCGGGTCCGACGCGACCATCGGTAAGGAGTGCCCCGCCAGAGGTCCGCCATCGGGCACGGCTGATATTTGCGAGGAGGCCGGGGCTGTCGGCGGTGACGGGCTGTCGGCGGTGAGGCTCAGGCGGTGAGGCTCAGGCGGTGAGGTGCGGGGGAACGTGCCGTGGAAGATCAGTGCCGAGGTGCCGTGAAAGTGCAGGTCGCGCTCCGGTCTTCCAGCACCAACGGCGCGAACCATACCAGCCCAGGGCACCGCCCCGGGTTTGGCCACCCCACCGAAATGAGCCCTGAAGGGGCGATCCATCCGGCGGTGGCGAACGGCTTGGGTCGCCCCTTCAGGGCTTGGGTGATCTTTACGCCGGGTTTCCCGGGGCGCTGCCCTGAGCCTTATACGGAAGTCTGATCCCGAAGGGATCACAGCCATTAGACTGTATGGCTGCGGCTCGTCGCGTGTCCCGCGGCCAGTGCGCCAGCCTTGATTAGAGGCGGCGTGCCGGCGGTGAGGATACGCGGGTTGTTCCCAAAGGAACAGAGCCGCATGTTTGAGCGCCACCGGCG
>JANOZA010000217.1:0-2320 GCA_031429155.1 Verrucomicrobiota bacterium
CGAACGCTGGCTGGAACAGCATCGCTCGCTGGCCGAAGCCGGCCATTCCGCAGCCACCAGAGCACTCGAAGCCGAGGACGCCGCCCGACAGCAACATTACGCCGCAGTGCTGGAGCAGGAAACGGCGGCGCTGAATGATGAGGAGAGGGAAAAGTGGGCAGTGTTACAATCGGACTGGCTGCGCGACAGCACGGCGCTGTGGCAGGAGATCACGTGCGCGGGTGCCGGGGCTTCGCGTCACTCGCACCGCTGGGACGCGGCATTCGTGGAGAACTGGAAGCCGGCGAAGGCGTTCGATCCCGTGGGGCCTTCGCCCAACTGGAAGTGGACCTCACCAAACACGCCGGCTCGCTGCCGAAGGACGCGCGGCTGCCGCTCCCGGGACCGGCGCAGTTTTCTCTGCCTCTCGCCCTGACGTTCCCGTCCGAGGGCTCGCTGCTCTTTGAAACCAACGAAGCCTCCAGCGCCGGCGCGGCAGACACGCTGAATCATCTAGCCCTCCGCCTCCTCGCGACGACGCCGCCGGGCAGGCTCGCGCTTACGATCTTCGATCCCGCCGGACTCGGCGCGGGCTTTGCCGGCCTCATGCACCTCGCCGACTACGAGGACGCCGTCATTAACCGCCGCATCTGGACGCAGCGCGATCACATCGAGGAGCGCCTCTCCGAACTCAGTTCGCACATCGAGAAGGTGATCCAGATGTATCTGCGCAATGACTTCGCCACCATCACTGAATACAACGAGCAGGCGGGCAGTGTGGCGGAGAAGTATCACTTCATCATCGCGGCAGACTTTCCGTCAGGCTACAGCGACGTCGCCACGAAGAAGCTGCTAAGCATCGCCACCAGCGGCGCGCGCTGCGGTGTCTTCTTCTTCATCCACTGGGATCAGCGGCAGCCGCGGCCGGATGGCTTCGTCGCGGAGGAACTCCGGCAAAACGCCGTGCGACTGACGCGGGAGAAGGAGCACTTCATTCTCAGCGACGGCCCGCACGGCCCTGGCGTGAACCTCGTGCTCGATGCGCCGCCGGCTCACGCGCTGGCGCTGGACCTCGTCCACCGCATCGGCAAGGCGAGCATTGATTCCGGCCGCGTGCAGGTGCCGTTCACCCAGATTTCCCCGGGCCCGGAGGAAATGTGGACGGGCGACACGACGAACGAAGTGCGCGTCGCCGTCGGCCGCACCGGGGCGACGAAGCATCAAATGCTGGCCATTGGAAAAGGCACCCGGCAGCACGCGCTCTTCGCGGGCAAGACGGGCTCCGGTAAGTCCACGCTCTTCCACGTCATCATTACCAACCTCGCGCTCTCGTGCAGTCCTGACGATGTGGAGTTCTACCTCATTGACTTCAAGAAGGGCGTCGAATTCAAATGCTATGCGTCCCATAAACTGCCGCACGCCCGCGTCGTCGCCATCGAGAGTGACCGGGAATTCGCGCTCAGCGTCCTCCAGCGCGTGGACGAGGAACTGAAGCGCCGCGGCGATCTCTTCCGCAAGCTCGGCGTGCAGGATGTCGCCGGCTTCAAGCGCGCCGGCGGCCCCGGTCCCCTGCCCCGCACGCTGCTGATCATTGACGAGTTCCAGGAGTTCTTCGTTGAGGACGACACCATCGCGCAGACGGCGTCGCTGCTCTTCGACCGCATCGTGCGTCAGGGCCGGGCGTTCGGCATCCACGTGCTGCTCGGCTCACAAACGCTCGGCGGTGCCTACTCGCTGGCACGCGCCACGCTCGGACAGATGGTTATTCGCGTCGCCCTCCAGTGTAATGAGGCCGATGCCTATCTCATCATGGACGACGGCAACTCCGCGCCGCGCCTGCTCTCGCGGCCTGGTGAAGGTATTTATAATGATGCCGCCGGTGCGGTGGAGGGGAACAGTCCCTTCCAGGTCTGCTGGTTGCCGGATCAGGAGCGTGATGCGTGTCTTGAGAGGATCACCGCGCTCGCCAAGGCCCGCGGCGACACGCACGGCGCGCCGATTGTTTTCGAGGGCAACGCTCCCGCGGACATTACGGAAAACGATCTGCTCGCCACTGTCCTTCGCCGCACACCCACCGCGCCGCCGCCATTCGGACGTTGCTGGCTCGGCGCGCCAAACTCCATCAAGGGGCCTACGGAAGCGACCTTCTACCGGCAGAGCGGGAATCACCTCCTCATCGTCGGCCAGCGCGACGAGGCCGCCCTCAACATGATCGCTCTGTCCGCCCGCGCCCTGGCTTCGCAGTATCCTGCGGGCACCGCGCAATTCTACTTCGTCCACAGCGCGCCGCCCGGCACGCAGGATGCGGAGTTCATCGAGCAGTTGGGCAAAGCGATGCCGC
>JANOZA010000218.1:0-23537 GCA_031429155.1 Verrucomicrobiota bacterium
CAAGCCAGCGGTCGCTTGATGTTGCAAACGCGCCCGACCCCACACGATTTTCCGTCTGCCGTGCCAGACAGCGGAAGGCTTTGGTCGGGGTGATGAACGAGCAGATGGCGATGATGCCGGCATTCACGAGCAGGCGCGCGACTTCTGCGGCACGGCGGAGATTTTCCCGGCGGTCATCGTCGGAAAATCCCAGGCCGCTGTTGAGTCCGGTGCGGAGCAGATCGCCGTCGAGAATGGCGGTGAAGTGGCCCTCCGCGTGCAGAGCCTTTTCCAGCGCGGCCGCCAGCGTGCTCTTCCCTGATCCGCTCAGCCCGTAGAGCCAAAAGACGCCCGCGCGCTGACCGAGTTGCTTTTCACGCACACTGCGACCGAGGAACCGGACGTGGCCGGTGGAGAGGTTGGAGGAGGGATCGGACATGGGGAATGGGGAATGAAAAATGCAGAATGAAGAATGCAGAAGTCAGAGGAAGAAAACGGAAGCCCAGATCCGGGTTTCTGCATTTTTCATTTTGCATTTAAATGTTGCTGCCGAGGAAGGTGTGGATGCCGCACTCGGTCTTGTCAAAGCCCTCCCAGCGGCCGGCGCGTTCGCTTTCGCCGCCGGTCATCCTCGTGCAGGGCCAGCAGCCGATGCTGCGATAGCCGCGGTCGTGAAGGGGATTGAAGGGAATGTCGTTGGCGCGGATGTAGTCCCAGACGCCCTCGCGGCTCCAGTTGGCCATGGGGTTCAGCTTCAGCAGGTGCTTCTCGCGCAGCTTGTCGAACTCATACAATTCCAGGATGCCCGTCTTCGCGCGGACATCGCTCTGGTTGCGGCGCAGGCCGGTGATCCAGACGTCCAGGTGCGAGAGCTTTTGCTGGAGCGGGAGAACCTTGCGCAGCGTGCAGCAGGTGTCGGGATTCGTCGTCCAGAGATCGCCGCCGTAGGTTTCTTTTTGCTCGGCGACGGTCTGCGCGGGCTGGAGCGCCTCAATGGGGATGCCGAAGAAATTCTCCAGCCGCTCCTTAAGCGCGACGGTTTCCGGGAACAGCAGCCCCGTATCTATGGTGAAAACCGGAAAGTCCAGACCCAGCTTCCTCGCGTGGTGAATGATCACCAGCCCGCTCCCCTGGTAACTGGTCCCGATGGCCGCCTTTTTCCCAAACTGTTCCCACGTCCACGTCAGAATTTGGTCGAGCGTGGCGCTTTCAAAGACCTCCGCCTGAGCGCGGACGTCGAGGCCGGGATGTTGTTCGAGCAGGAAGGGCATGGGATTCTCCTAATTGCCTATGGGAATAGTCGGGAATAGACTGCTGTCAACCCTGCCGGGTGAGAGACGGCATGGAATCATCGGTTCCTGCGAGGCTTCGATTGCGCGGCGGGCGGGGAGTTCTTATAGCGCAGCAGTTTTCTACCAATGAGCGAGTCGATTCTACTTCAGCAGGTCACCGTCGTCTCCACTGCCAGCCGGCAAGCGGGACCGGCGGATGTGCTGGTTGAGGGAGGGCGCTATCGGTTTTTGAAAGCGGGGGCCGCGCTGCCCGAGGGCTGCCGGAGGGTGAAAGCAGGCGGAAAGCTGCTGCTGCCGGGGCTGTTTGATCTTCATGCGCACCTGCGCGAGCCCGGCCGGGAGGATGCGGAAACGATCGCGAGCGGGACGGCGGCGGCGGTGAACGGGGGTTTTACCGGCCTGCTCATGATGCCGGACACCAGCCCCGCGCTGGACAATGGCGGGATGGTGCAAAGCGTGGCCGATATTGCCCGGAAGAGTTCGCCCATTCCGGTGAGCGTGGCGGGCTGCATCAGCCGAAAGCGCGCCGGCGCGGAACTGGCGGAGATCGGCGAGATGGCGCTGCGCGGTGCGGTGATGATCACCGATGATGGCGAGTCGGTGGCGAATCCGCTGCTGCTCCGCCGGGCGCTGCAATATTCGCGCGATCTCGGTCTGCTGGTGGCAGTGCATTGCGACGTCAAAGAACTTTCGGGCGACGGGGCGATGCATGACGGAAAGGTATCCTACCGCCTTGGACTCACGGGCATCCATCCCTGCGCGGAGGAGATAGGCATCGCGCGGGACATCCGCCTCGCGCAGAGCTGCCGCAGCCGCATTCATATCAAGCATGTGAGCACTGCGAGCGGCGTGGAAACGATCCGCCGCTACAAGCGTGAGGGAGTCCAGGTGAGCGCTGAAGTCACGCCGCACCATCTTATTTTCACGGACGAAGACGTGGGAGATTACGATACGAATTTCAAAGTGAAGCCGCCGCTGCGCACCGCGGCCGATACCGCGGCCCTGCTCGCAGGAGTGCTCGACGGGACGCTGGATGTGATCGCGACTGACCACTCGCCGTACACGGAGTTTGAAAAGACCCGGGATTTTGCCTCCGCGCCGTTCGGGATGACCGGCCTGGAAACGGCCCTGCCGGCGCTGCATCACCACCTTATCCGGAGCGGCAAGCTTTCGTGGGACCTGCTGGTGGAGCGAATGTCCCGCGCGCCCCGGCGGCTGCTGGGACTGGAGGTGCCTGACATTACGGAAGGCGCTGCTGTAGATGCCGTGCTTTTCGATCCGGCGGCGACCACGCGGGTGGACGCGGCGTTCATCAAATCGCGGAGCCGGAATACGCCGTTTTTGGGACAGGAACTCACCGGCCGGGTGGAGATGGTTTTGCTCGGCGACCGCGTGCTCCTCGAACGGTCCTGACATTCTCATGCGCTACACTGAAAAACTCGCCGCCCGCATCGCCGCCGTCCGCTCTCATCTCTGCGTGGGGCTCGACCCGCGACCGGACCTCATCAAAGAACCGCTGAAGGAATTCCTGCTGCGCGTCATCGCCGAGAGCGCGCCACACGCAGCCTGCTTCAAGCCGAACATCGCTTACTTTGAGGCCATGGGCAGCAAAGGCATTGCGCTGATGGAGGAAGTGCTGACGGCCATTCCCCGGGACATCCCCGTGCTGCTGGACGCCAAGCGCAGCGACATCGGAGAGACGCAGAAATACTACGCCCGGGCCTTCTTCGAGACGTGGGGCGTGGATGCCGTGACGCTGAATCCGTTCCTCGGCTACGACTCCATCGAGCCGTTCCTCGGATACGCCGGGAAGGGACTTTACCTACTCGCAGTGACATCGAATGCCGGCGCGGCCGACATTGAAAAGCAGCGTCTCGCGGACGGGCGGCGCGTCTTCGAACTCGTCGGCGACATGGCCCTTCGCGCCGCCGGCAGCGCCGCAGATGTAGGCTTCGTCGTGGGCCTCACCAATGCCGATCCTGACATTCTCCCCGCCTTGCCCGATGTCCCGCTACTCGTCCCTGGTCTTGGCGCTCAGGGCGGCGACGTGAATGCCCTCCGCGGCAGCGGGCGTCAGGCCCCCGTGCTGATCAATGTCTCCCGCGGCGTGCTTTTCCCTGCTGAAGGCGAAACCCTCGCCGGAGCCGCCGCGAAATGGCAGCAGATCATCGAGACCGCGCTCGGCTGAGCCCCGGCGAGGGCAGGGGACCTCGACGACGCCCCACCGGTGTCAGTGAGAATACCTCTGCGGTCCTCAGTTGCCGGTTGGCATCCCTGCCAAAAAACAAACCCCGCGCACCTTTCGGTAACGCGGGGCTGATATTCCCCCCCAAAGAATATGGTGAGAAAATAGTGAATGTCGGCGCGGATTGCAAGATTTATTTTAACTCCGGCTTAAAATAGTTTAATTAAGGACCTATGGCAGCCCTGTCGCTGCGTTATCCTCTCCGGCTGAGCGGACCGTGCGAAAGCACTGGAGATGCCGCGGAACCCCTTGGGGAATAACACCGGCGTAAATGCGGCTGCGAAAATTTTCCTGAAAAAATATTGACCCGGGCGTCCGAATTCTTTAAACCCGCCGATTAATTCTGCATCCATCCGATTCAAAGACTCAGTTTTCCACTTTTTTCCACCTCTTATAACATGAAACGCAAATCACTCTTCCGCTGGATTCCGTTCCGTCTCGCCGCCCTCGTCGCCCCGCTCATCGCCGCATGGCCGCAGAAAGCGCAGGCAGTCGCGGGTGACTGGACTGCTGTCGGCACCGCCACTGCTGGCACCTACTCGTGGGCGAACCTCGCAAACTGGGATCCGGCTACTGTTCTGCCGGGAGGATCGGGTCTGCCGTTCACTTTCAATGCCGCCTTCCTGGCTGCGAACAACTTTCAGCTCGATGGCGACCGGACCATGGGGTCATTGACGATCTCACCGAACGTCACCTTCGGCAGTAATATTGTGGGCAATGGCACCGGGGGATACTTGATTTTCAGCAGCACCACCGGCGCAGCGCTGAACTTCACCAGCATCAATGCCACGCCGGGCCTCAACAGCATCTTCGCCCCGATCAGGCTGAACAGCAATCTGGAGGTCTCGTCCTCCATCGGCGGCGCGCAGAGCTTGCGGGGTTCCGTCACCGGCGCCGGCGGCCTGACTTTTGACTCTAATGGCACGCACGGTGCCGGGGTCACGAATGTTCTGGGCGACTTCGCGCTGAGCGGCGTGAACAGCTACAGCGGCGGCACTACCATCACCGAAGCACGAGTCACCAGTGGCTCCAATTGGGCCTTCGGCACCGGTGCCGTCACCGTGAACAACGGCGGCGGGATATACATGCCTGGCGGCGGCACGTTCGCCAACAACTTCACGCTCACAGGTCAGGGATGGAACGAGTCCGCCGGCCTCCTCGGGGCCATCCGCATGGATGGGAACAGCATCTTCAACGGCACCACCACGCTGGCGGTGTCCGGCGCGACTCCAGTGCGGATCAACTCTCACGGTGCAGCCACGGGAATTTTCAACGGGCAGATCACCGGCACTGCGAACGTGGAGTTCACCAACTCCGCCGCCATCACGAATAACTTCGCGCTCACCAGCAACGCGAACAACTGGTCCGGCACCACCCGCATCGGACGCGCCACTGCTGCTACCGGCACGACGAACCTCCTCGTCGGGAATTTCGGAAACTCCGGCGTGCTTGGCGGCACTGCGGATGTTCTGGTGGACGTTGGCGGCGTGCTCCAGTTCGCCCGCTCCAATGCCCTCACGGTGGCCAATAACATCGCCGCAGGCGCGGGGAATATCGCGCAGGTTGGCCTCGGCACCACCACGCTCCAGGGGGCCAGCGACCTCCACACCGGCACCACGGTCGTCAGCGGCCTCTTCAGCAAGCTCGCCTACAACCCCGGCGGCACCGGCGGTGCGCTTACCCTCTCCGGCACTCCCGGTAATGTCACGCTGAGCAACTTTGCGGACATTGAGTATAATACCTCCAGCAACATCTCCGCCACGTCCGGCACCAGTTCCATCACCGGTGCCCGGGGAGCTTATATTATTCAGAGCGGCGCTGGCACCACCACTCTCGCCGGGACCGTGGACAACGGCAGTGCCAGGGCCATTGTGAATGCGGGCACGCTCGTGCTTGGCAAGACCAGCGCCGGCGGATTCCGCTCGCTCGGAGCGGCCTATGTGCAGAATGGCCTCGTCTTGAACGGCGGCACCGTCCAGCTCGCCGGCAGTGGCGGCGATCAGATTTTTGACCAGTCCTCCATCCGCATCAATGGCGGCACCTTCGACCTCGCAGGCCAGAGCGAGGCGGTCGGCACCGTCACCGGTGGCACGGCCGGCGTCCAGAACTTTACGAATTCCGCAGTCGCTGCGGGGACCATCACCTTTGGCGGTGCCAGCATCCAGGGCGGTGGCACCATTGGCACTCCCTACGGCGTCTTCTTTGACAACAACACCATCGGCGGCTCTACTACCCTGCACGCGCCGGTCTATGCCGGTGTCATCGCCAACGGCGGCGGCGGCGGCGTGGTGAACATTGGCAAGGCGGATACTGGCCTGCAAATCCTGAGCGGTGCGAGCACCTTCACCGGCACCACCAGCATCGCTGCCGGCACCCTTTCCATCACCGGCTCCCTGCCTGCCGCGGGCGCAGTGAATCTTACCGCTGGCACCGCCAACCTCGCCGGCACGGGCAGCGTGGGCAATGTGACCACCACCGCCGCGGGCGGATCCATCCGCCCAGGCACCACCGGCTACGACAATGAAGCCCCTGGGGCCACCCTCACTATGGCCTCACTCACGGCCAACGGCGGCGCGCTCGTCGTGGGCGTCGGTGCCGCCACGGACCTCATCAATGTCACCGGCAATGCCACCCTTCCGGTGGCCGGCCCGCCTTCGCTCAATCCGCTCATTTCCGCCCCGCTCGCGCTGGGCAACTACACCGTGCTCACCGCTGGCGGCGTGCTGACCGTGCCCACGCTGCCCACGCTGGTGGGGCTGCCCCTTACTACCCGCAGCATCTACGGCGTGGCTCAGGTGGGGAATAACCTCGACCTGACCGTCGGTGGCGCAGCCGCTCAGAGCCACTCATGGGCTGCCCCCGGCACCGCCGGCACATGGGATGCCAACGTCACCAACGCCTGGACCAGCACCGACAACCGGTTCTTCAACCTGGATGCCGTCACCCTCGGCGGAGCCGCGGCGAATACGGCCGTCACGCTCAACAGCGTGGTGACCCCCGCAGGCATCACCGACAACTCCACCGCCGGCGGCTACACCATCTCCGGCACCGGTGGCATCGCCGGCTATGGCACACTCACGAAATCCGGCACCTCCACTCTCACGCTCACCACGAATAACAACCAGGCCGGTAACGCGTTCAGTGGCGATGTCCAGATCACCGGCGGAACCCTCCTGACCGGCAATGGCGGCGCTCTCGGCAACGCCGTGGGACAGACCTACGTCTCCGGCGGTGGCACCCTGGACATCGGCGGCCAGAATCTCGGCGCGGAAATCGTCAGCATCTCCGGCACAGGTGCCGGCGCGGGGGCCATCATCAATTCCGGAAATGCGCAGCAACAGGCGCTTCGTTTTGTGCGCCTGACGGCAGACGCGAGCGTAGGTGGGAATGGCGCCCGCTGGGATATCCGCCAGCCGGCCGCCAACGGCGGGGAATTTTTGGATCTGGCCGGCAACACCCTCACCAAAACCGGCACGGGTGAATTTCACTTGGTCGGTGTGAACGTGACGGATGGCAATATGATCGCCGACAGCGGCATATTGGCCATCGAAACAACTTCCCTCGTGCAGGGCACGGGCACCATCACCTATAACGGAGGTGTTGGAACCAATACGACTGCGGCCTTTTACCAAAATCCGAACGGCAGCGTAACCCGTTCCATGGTGATGAATGGTACGCTGGGTCCGGTCACAGTCGAGTCCTATGGCCAGAACAATACCGTCAACAGCCCCGTCTCCGCGAGTGGCGCTATCATTTTGCAAGGGACCGGCGGCACGCACATCTTCGGCGGTGCGTTCACGGAAAGCGCGGCCACGAGCCTGACCAAGAACAGCACTTCCACCTACAACTTCGCCGGGAACGTCAACTACACGGGCAACACTGTCGTCAATCAGGGCACGCTCACGCTGGGCGGACTGAACACCGCCTCGTCCAGCGCGGTCAACACCGTCACCGCGGGCGGAGCCCTGGCCATTGCCTCGTCACTCGGCACCGCCCCCTCCACCTTCAATGGCGGCACCCAGGGCAACCTGAATTTCGGCGGCGGCGGCTATACCACGATCGGCGCGGCTCCCGGCCTGCTGACCATCAACAATGGCACGCTGGCGATCAACACCCGTTCCAACACTGCCTACGGCGGTTCCGTCACCAATTTCTTTAACGGCGGCACGAATCAGATCACCATTACCGGGCAGGAGCAGACGACCACCATCGGCCTCACAGGGGCCATGGTCGGCAACACCACCCAATATGGGGTGCTGGCCCTCGCGGGCGGCACGACTACGGTGGGGGCTGGCACAGCGTTGAATCTGCGTTCCATCTCCATGACGGCGCAGAACGCCAATACGGCAGGTGCCAACATGGCCACCCTGAATATCACAGGTGGCGACCACAAGGTTGCGTCCGTTTACCTGGGCGATGCAGCCAACACCGGTAGCATCCTCAACATGTCCGGCGGCACGCTCACCTTCGAGCAGAACGGCAATGCCTCTCTCCAATCAACCAACAACAGTGGCGTCGCAGTCGGTGGAGTCTCCGGTCTCCGCGTCGGTAGCCTCACCAGCGGTAATGCTCCTGGCAGCATCGTGAATCTTTCGGGCGGCACCATTGATGCCTCCAAAGTCACTGTTTCGGTTGGCTTCGACGGCGCGGGCTTCCTCAATGTCACGGGCGGCACGCTCCAGGCGCGCACGCTTATCGTGGACAACAACGGCGCTTCGCCGCTGCCCATCATCAACCGCGTGGACCTCAGCGGCGGCGGTCGCATTGAAATCGGTCACGGCGGCATGCCCACGCAGGGCGGCAGCAGCGCCATCAACAGCGGCGACGGCACATGGGCCGCCGTGGAATCCAGCGACTGGACCCGCGGCATGTCCCTCAATGCCACGGGAGCCAGCACCACCACGTTCGATACCGGAACCAACCGTGTCCTCATGACCGGCCAGCTCGCCGGAGCGGGCAACCTCACGAAAGACGGCAGTGGCATTCTGGTGCTGGGCGCTCCGCAGGTGGCAGCGACGCTCACCACGACGGCTGGCGGCGCTTCCGTTACGAACGCCGCGGGCACCCTGCTGCCGGGGATGTTGATCATCAACGCCAACGTGCCAGGCGGAGCCTATATCGCGTCAGTCACCAATGGCACGACGTTCACGCTGAATTCGGGGACGGGTGTTCTTGCGGGAACGGCCATCGCCGCCACGGAGATTTTGCCCAACATCCAGACCGGCGCGGTAACGGTCAACGCGGGCACGGTCCGTTTGAATAACATGCTGGCCCTGGGGGATTCCAGTGCCTTCAATTTTGCCACCGCGTCCACACTCGATGTCAATGGCTTCAACAACACCGCTCTGTCTCCGGCCATCGCCGTGCGGCCCACGAGCATTACCCTGGGTGGTGCCGGGCAGCCGGGAACCCTGGGTGGCCTCATCAACTCCAGCGGCACCACCGGAGGCATCGCAGTGGACAACGGTGGCACCATCAATATGCCGACCAACACCACGCTCTATACGGTGGGACGGCTGGAGTTGGGCGGCAACATCGGCGGTGCCGGCTTCAACAACACCATCAGCGGCGGCGCGAGCACGCTGACCAAGAACGGTCAGGGCCAGTTCATCTGGCGCGGTGCGGCTGCCAGCTCCGTCGGCAACATCGTCGTCAATGGCGGTCACTTTTACGCCGAGGAGAATAATAATAATCTGGGCGGCACCGGCAGCATCACCGCCAATCGCGGCGGCATGATCTCCGCATGGCAGTCCGGCGGCGTGACCAGTCAAAACAAGCCCGTGATCCTCAACGGCGGGGCCATTCTGGCGGATGTCACCAGCACTTGGAGCGGGGGCCTCACCTTGACGGCGGACAGCAAGCTCATGCGCAACTCCGCCAATGCTTCGGTGCTCAACTTCACGGGCACCGGACTTGATCTGGGTGGCTTTACCCTAACCAAGCGGGACCGCGCCAGCACCACCGGCGTGGGCGTGGGCGCGCTGACGTTCAGCAACAACACTTCCTCCGGCAACGGGAGCTTTGATATTCACACCGGCACCGTGAACCTCGGAGCCGGCAGCACCTGGGGAGGCACCGGCGAGATCAAGGTCCGCACGGATGCGCTCGTGAATCTCGATGCCACCGCGGTGGTCGCCAAGGCCGTCAATCTGGCCGGGGGCATCATCAGCGACACCAGCGCCACCGCCCGCACGCTGGCGTTGAGCACCACCGGCTCCGGCTACGTCCGCACCATCAATGCCGGCGGTTCCATGAACCTCGGCACGGTCGGCCTGGCCGGCAGTTCCACCTCTGCAAAAACCGCCGGCGTCATGTTCGGCTCCGGCGTGGGCTACACTGCCAACGGTGTCCCTGGGACGGCGATGGGAGCCATCACGCTGACGAACAACTCCCTGCTGGCCAACAACCCGAACTTCACGGTTTCCAGCAACCCGTTCGTTACCACGGGCAATGACACCACCTTCGCAAGATATTCGGGCGGCCAGGTCACGGGTGTGGCCCCCACGCAGGCCACCATCCTCGGCAGTGGAGCCACAGACCTGCCGATGGTGGTCGCCAACGAAACCGTCGCGGCCAATCAGACGATCAGCAATCTGATCACCGACGCCACGGTCACTCTCAATGCCGGTGTCACCCTCACGCTGGCCAACGGCGGCGTCATTCTCCGGGAAGTCGGCACCGCCGGCTGGAACGGAGCCGGTGCCCTCACGAGTGGCCGCCGCGACGGCGTGCTCGGCCTCACCATGACCAACGCCTTCACCAGTGCCCTCGTGCTGGGTGGCGCAGATGTGGGCGGTTTCACGGTCGGCAACATCAGCAACAACCCCGTGAGTGTCACCCCGGCGGCCTTCCGTCCTGTGACCACGGTCATCAACGGTTACGGCAACATGACTTCTTCCGTGGCCAACCAGGCCTATACCGGCGGCACCTACATCAACGGCGGTCGCGTCAATCAACAGAACGCCAATGCCCTTGGTCTCGGCCCCATCACCATCCGCGAAGGCGGCACCATGCTGGTGAATGCCAGCCTCGGCCTTTCCAATAACTTCAGTGCTGCGGGGCTCGGTGCCCATGAAGGCGGCGGCTATCTCTTCGGAGCCATGCGCTTCGGCGGCGGCAGCGGCATGGGCAACGCCACGGGCACCATCTCGCTCGATTCCCCGGTCGTGCGCTTCATGGCCACGGACAACACCTCCATCCTCGGTAATGTCACCGGCCCGGCCAGCAATACCCTCCAGCGCGCCGGCGGCGGCAACCTGTTCATCCGCAGTTCGCTGGGGTTCAACGGGCCGATGCAGCTTGGCATTGATGGTCTGGGCGGCAGCGGCGGCACCACTACGGTCTTCAACCTCGCCAACGGTGGCACCGCCTCCGGCATCGGGGCCTCCAGCAACGCGGCCTCGAATCTCCTCTTCCAGAGCGGCACTCTCAGCTACATCGGCGGCGGAGCCTCCACGGACCGCCTCTTCACGGTCGCGCCGGTGATGACGAACACCGCCTCGGCCATCGCCATCGCCAACAACGGCTACGGCAACCTCGCCTTCACCAACCCCGGGGCCGTCGTCATGGATAACGGCGCGGCGGACGTGACACTCACCCTCACGGCCAACAACTACACGGCGAATACCTTCACACCCACGCTCGCCAATCCGACCGGTGCCCGTCTCAATATCTCCGTGAACGGCCCTGGCTCATGGGAACTCAATGGCTCCAGCTACGGAATCGGCGGGGCAGTGGCAGTTTCCGGTGGTGCCGACCTCATCCTGAACACCGCTGCCAACGTCACTGTGCCAGTGCTCTCCGGCGGTGGCCGCAGCTACCTTGTCCAGAACGGCAGCGGCACGCTGACCCTCGGTGGTGCCGGTCTTCTCGCTGAGGCCGATAACGTCTCCGGCCAGATCATCGTCAATGCCGGCACGGTGGTCTTCGACAAGCGCGGTCCCAACGGCTACGCTAGTGGAGCCATTGTCGGAGCGGGCACTGGGGCGCGGATCAGCGCCCTTGGAGCCAACGGCATCAATGCGGGTGATGGCCTCGTCCTCAACGGCGGCACGGTGCGCTATGCCACCACCGCCAACATGGACCAAATCTTCGACAACGTGGACGTCCGGATCAACGGCGGCACGCTCGACTTCAACGGACGAAGCGACGCGATGGACTCCCTCAACGGCACGGGAGGCACCATCACCAATGGTCTGGCGGGCAGCCTCAGCCAGTTGGGTGTCGGGAACGCCGGCAGCCTGCAAAGTGGTCTGAATTTCACCGCCCGGGCCAGCTACGGCGGCACCATTACGGACGGAGCCGGCCAGATCGAACTGATCAAGATCGGCAACGGCGTCCAGGAACTCACCGGCACCAACACCTACACCGGCAAGACCTCCATCGCCGCCGGCCTCATCCGCATTTCCAGCGAAGCCAACCTCGGAGCCAACCCCGCCACCTTCGACCTCAGCCACCTCATCCTCGGCGGCGGCGGCCTCGAATCGTCAGCCAACGTCACCATTGATGACGCCAACCGTGGCATCTGGGTCGAGCGGGCTTCGCCGCTGCGCCCCGATGTCGGCACCAACCTCACGCTGGCAACGTCTGTCGCCGGTCCAGGAAACCTGGATGTCGTCGGTCAAGGCACCGTGACGCTGGCAGGAGCCAATATCTACACCGGAGGCACTTCCCTCTATCGCGGCACGCTGGCCTTGGATTACTCCACCCAGAATAACAGCAAGCTCGCTGATGGCGCGGTGCTTACCCTCCGCGGCGGCAATCTCGTCATGTCCGGCGGCACGCACGTTGAAACCGTCTCCGCCACCACGGTGGACGGTGGCGGCGCGAACACAGGGGCCAGCTACATCTCCAACGCTGGCGGACGCACCGCCGCTATCAACCTGAATGCCATTACCCGCGGCCTCAACAACGGCGGCACTCTGGATCTCGGAGCCAATGGAACAGCCACCACGGACAGCACAAACGGTGCGAGCGGCATCCTGATCAGCGCCGGTGCCAGCGGCTTCACCGGAACGGCCTACGCCACGGTGGGTAAAACCAATTGGGCGATCAATGACACCAACGCGGCGAATGCTGATCGCCCGATTGTTGGTTACGCGGCCTACACGGCTGCCAGCCACCACGACGCGGCGGCAGGCGTTTCAACCCCGGGCACCGTCAATACCCTGCGACTAAATCAGGCAGCAGGCAGCACCATCAACGGGGCCACCGTCCTCAACCAGCAGGGCATCCTGATGACTCCCAATGCCGGTGCCTCCGTGATCAACGGCACCCTCACCGGCTTCGCCGGCCAGACTGCCGCCGTCACGACCGATCTCGTCATTCACCAGCACAGCGCGAACGATCTGACTATCAACGCCGTCATCTCGAACACGACAGCCGGCACCTTCGTCAACACGACGCAGCTCACCAAATCCGGCGCGGGTAAGCTCATCCTCACGGCAGCCAATACCGCCTTGGGCACTACCTATATCAATGAGGGCACCCTGGAACTCCAGGGAGCAGGACAGGTCGGCAATAATACTACCGGCAACGCCATCTGGATTGACGGCACTTTCAGCCTCAACCGGGCCGGAGCCTACTCCATCAACAACAACATGGGCGGTGCTGCCACCGGCCTCATCCTCAAGAAGGACAACACCGGTATCGCCACCCTTACCGACGGCATCGGCACCTACGCCGGCGGTGCGACCGTCTCGCAGGGAGCGCTGGTCTTCACCGGCCAAGCCTTCGACAATTCCAGCGTACCGAACGAAGCTAATCCAGCCAACACCGTCTATGGCACCATCACCCTCGGTGACGCTGGCACGGGCGCGACGGATAACGTCATCTTCAGTGACGGCGGCGGGGTTAGCCGCAACATCCGCAAGAACATCGTGGTCGCCAACACCGGGAGCACCGGCCTCGCTATCATTGGTGCCGGCACCGTCACCAATGCCGCGACCGGCACGGGAGCCAGCAAAGGCGCGTTCAATACGATCCACCAGGGCACTGTCCAACTGAACCGTGCCACTACCTTCCGGGCGAATACCGGAGACCGCCTCACCTTCCAGGGGGCCATTTCCGGCGGTTTGGGAGGCGGGGCTTTGACGATTGATGCCCCGGACATCGCTGGTGTCGTCATCAACAGCAACCCGGGCCGCGTCACTATGGAAGCGACGAACACCTTCGTCGGCAATGTGATCGTCAACGGAGCCATCCTCCAGGTGGGCACCGGCGCGATCGGCGACCCGCAGGATCAGATCCCCGATGCCTCCAACGTCACGCTCAATGGCGTGAGCGCCGCCAAACAGGCTGGCCTGACTCTGAACGGCGACAGCGAGACCATCAACAACCTGAACGGCGATGTGAACACCTTCCTCCAGGCCGCCGGCGCTGGCAACGCCACCATGACCCGCCTGACCGTCAACGGCACCGGCACCTTCAGTGGCCTTTTCCATGGCAGCAACAACGGTGGCATGACCCTCGAAAAGGCCGGCAGCGGTATGTTCACCCTCGGTGGCACGGCGGACAACAACGCAGGCCGCGTCCTCGTCACTAGCGGCACCCTGCAGTTCGCCAAGACCAGTTCCGGCAGCGTCCACGCCATTGGCGCTGACTCCGTCATCCAGGGAGGCACCCTGCTCCTCGGCGGCACCGGCGGCGACCAGATCTTCGACAGCATCGGACTCACGATGTATGGCGGCACTTTCGATCTCGGTGGCACCAACGAGACCGTTCAGAACATCTTCAGCAATCCTGGAGTCGGCACCATCACCAACTCCGGCGGCGCTGCGTCCACCCTCACGCTCGGCGGCAACCAGGGCAGCAGCCTCCTCGGTGCCACCATCCAGAACGGCACCAGCGCTCTGGCCCTCGGTAAGGTCAACAACGGGGGAGTTGTGCTGACCGGCACGAACACCTACACCGGAGCCACCACCATCGCCAATGACGGCGGCTACATTCAGCTCGGCAACGGCGGCACCACCGGCAGCATCGCCTCCTCCAGCGCCGTCTCGCTCGGCAACAACACGCAAATCGTGTTCAACCGCACGGATAACGTCGCCTTCGCCAACACTGTCACCGGGACGGGCGGGCTCGTCCTGAATGGCACCGGCATCGTCGAAATCCCCCTCGGCACCACAGACCTCTATACCGGCCCCACGGTGGTCAACGCTGGCGAGCTGAAGGTGAACGGCAGCGCCTCGGCCAGTGCCGTCACCCTTAACCCCGGCACTATTCTCAGCGGCTCCGGCACTGTCGGTGCCGTAGGCAGCCGTGGTGGCAGTATCCGTCCCGGCAACAGCCCTGGCATCATTACCACCGGCAGCGTCATCGTGGACACTGACACCAGCTTCCACTTTGAAGTCAACGGTATCGTCGCCGGCACCAGCCACGACCAGATCAACACCTCCGGAATCATTGACATCACCGACAGCACGCTTGTTCTGACCATTGGCTACACGCCGGTGAACGGCGACAAAGTGTTCCCCTGGCTCAACGACTCCACCGACGCTATCACCGGCAATTGGTTCGGACTGCCCGAGGGCAGCACCATCGGCACCCCGTCCGACTACTGGATACTCAGCTACAACGACGACAGTCTGGGCAACCCCTCTGGCCCGACCAACAACCTCGGCAACGACGTCAGTCTCTACTACGTGCCTGAGCCCTCAACTACAGTGCTTGGTGGAGCCGCCGCTCTCCTGGCCTTGGGTCGCCGCCGCCGGAAGGTGGCTTGATGACGGGCTTCCGCAGATGCTGACCCTGCGCGGGTTCTGCGGACGCAGGTTTGCAGCGCTTTCCAAAGGATTGGCTTGCACCGTGATTGAAGAAGTCATAATGGCCCGCGTTGCCTGCGGGTTCGCCTCAGCATCATTCCGTCGTCATTCCGGCGACAAAACCAGACCAACAAATTCACCCTACCAGCACCGTGCTTAAGCAAATCATCGGTCAAAAACCGCAACCACCGGCCGCTCCCAGCGTGCCGGCCGCTCCTCTCGAGCCTTCATACAACAATCCCGAATCCAGCTACGACCAACCCCGCAGAACCGTTACCGCTCCCGTCCGCACTTCCGCCCCCATGAGTACCAATAAAAATATCCTCAGCAGCGATGTCGAAATCAAAGGCTCGCTCAAGTTCTCCAACGACCTGATCATTGACGGCAAAATCGAAGGTGAAGTCACCTCCGATGGCAGCCTCACGGTTGGCGAGAACGCCTTCGTGCAGGGTGAAATCCGCACCAAGTCCGTGGTTCTCTTTGGCCGCGTGCAGGGCAACATCACGGTCACCGAGCGCTGCGAGTTGAAGAGCAGCGCTGTGCTGGAAGGCGATGTCATCGCCGGCACTCTTGCGATCGAAGAGGGTGCTACCTTCATGGGCAAATCGTCCGTAGGCAAAAACGCTGTCGCTGCGGCCCAGAAGGCCAAGCCGGCCCAGGGCTAATTCGCCAGCACGGGACATCGCCGCGCCCGCTGCCGGTCTGAGTAACTGTAATCACCAGCCATTCTGTGGCCGCAACCAGCGGCTGAGCCACAGAATGGCTGACTTCTCCGGAGGGTCCCCCGCCTGAATGATAAAGTAGAAGTCACTTGCCCGCATTGCGCTTCCTCACAAATGGAACCCGCAAGCGGGCTCTCTACGTACTGCCGGAAGTGCGGTGTCTATTTCAAGCGACTGCAGGCCCCGGCCCCGCGCGGACGATTCACGGGGCTGATGAATCTCGGACGCAAACCCTCGCCAGCCACTCAGCCACAGCCGGCGGTGCAGCCGCGCCCCGCCATCATGCCGCTGCACATTCAGGGCTTCGGCGAGCAGGATGCGCCCATGGTCGGCAGCGCATCCTCCCTCTCCCGGACTCAACCGGTCGGCACCGCCGGCAAAGTCCCGCCCCGCGTTATTCAATGCATCGAATGCGACGCCACTCACAAGGTCGCGCCGTCCTCCACCTCCACCATCTGTCCAGGCTGCAGCACCTACATTGATCTCCGTGACATAGGAATCAAAGACCGGACCAATCAGCGCATCCGCACGCGCGGCAATGTGATCGTGGAGAAAAAGGGCGCGTTGCTCGGCAGCAGCATTCACTGCGGCAATCTCACTGTCTTCGGCGCTGTCACCGGCAGCATCTACGCGTCCGGCGATGTCGTATTGAAAGCGGACGGGAAAATCATCGGTGAAATCCGCTGCCGCCGCCTCGTCCTCGACCGCAAGTGTGAAGTCCAGTGTCTCCAGCTAGTGCAGGCCGAAGTCATCGAGATCCACGGGCACATCAGCGGACATTTTAGGGCCACGCGCCTCATCGCATTGAGCCGCAACGCCTCGCTCACCGGCAGTGCTACCGCGCAGACGATCTCCGTTGAACCCGGAGGCATGCTCAATGGACAAATCCTCGTGCTTCCGCCCGCGTCCGGGAGTCGCGCGGCTGAATCGCTATTCGCTGGTGGTCTCCTGCCGCTGCCCGGCTGACCATCCAAATGGGCATACGCTAATACTGTCCGCGTGACAGACGCCGGCCCACAAGTCATTCTCCGGGCATGAAATGTCTTGTCGCTCTGCCCGTCATCCTGTCCGCCGCGCTCCTTTGGGAGTTGAATGCGAAGCCATCTGCGGACATCCCGTCGGCAGCGGACGCCGTCCGCTCGGTGATGATCGCGGAAAAGACACTGGGCGACGTCCCGCTTCGCGAAGTCGTCGTGGCCGCCACCGGCAAGAGGATTCTGCCTTTTGAGCCTGACAAAGTCCCCGCCGACGCCGCCTGCCGCAAGCACATCGGGCAGGCTGCGGATAAAGTATTGACGGCCCTGAACGCCGCTGACAGCCCGTTGCGGGGTCTGCGTCGCATCAACGAAGGCAGTCGCCATGTGGAGGACAAGCTCGCCGGCCTCCTCAATCAGGGCGACTTCACCTGCGCAGTGCCGCGCACGTCAACGGGGGAGGGGCAGCGCTCCGGGTATCCCGACCTCCGTATCGTTCACAAATCCACGGGTCGCGTTTATTACCTCGATCCCAAACTCTACGAATCCACTGCTGCGGCCAGCACGCTGCGGACGTTTTATTACGAACCCAAAGCGCTCACCGGCAAGATAAACGATGACGCCTGTCATCTCATTCTCGGCATCGCGCATGACGGCAAAGATGGAGCCTGGCAACTCACCGGATGGCGGCTCGTGGACCTCTATAACTTTCGCGTTCGCCTCAAAGCCGAGTTCCAGGCTTCCAACAAGGAACTGTACCGTGATGAATTGATCGTCGGCGAGTCAGTTAAATAGCGGAGAACCCCGACGCACCCTACGCCGCCGCTGCATCCAGCACCCGGCGGACAATACTCAGCGCAGTCCGCACCTCTTCATCCGAAACGTTGAGCGGCGGGAGCAGCCGCACCACGTCGGGCCCGGCGGCGATGGCGAGCAGTCCGGCGGCGAGGAGTTCATTGACGACGTGAATGCTGGCCGTGCCTTTGTCTGCGTTCCACTTGCCGCGCGCGGCGAGGGCAGAGGTGTTGAGGGCGAAGCCGGTGAGCAGGCCGAGACCGCGGGCAGTATTCACCAGCGGATGCTGCCAGGCAATTATCTCAGCCACAATGCGATGGCCCGCTTCGGCGGAGCGCGCGCAGAGGTTTTTCGCCTCCACTTCCCGCATCACGGCGAGAGCGACGGCGCAGCCGAGCGGGTTCCCGCCGAAGGTGGTGCCGTGACTGCCGGGCCCGAGCACGTCACAGAGCATGAGATCCGCGCCGGCCTTGATGGGCCGCCCGCGAATCCACGCCGCGCCGAACGGGAATCCGCCGGCGATGCCCTTGGCCCAGCTCACGGCATCGGGCACGACATCCGGGGCGATGGGAGCCCAGCCGCGCCACGCGCCCGTGCGCCCCAGACCGCTCTGCACTTCATCAAACATCAGCAGCGCATTTCGCTCACGGCAGAGGCGCTGACACACGCGCAGGAATTCCGGCGTGGCAATATTCACGCCGCCCTCGCCCTGCACGGGTTCCAGCAGGATGGCGACGGTCTCTTCATTCACCGCCGCCTCGAGTGCCGCGATGTCATTGAAGGGCAGGTGAGTGAAGCCGGTGAGCAGCGGCTCGAATCCCTGCTTCACTTTCTCCTGCGCCGTCGCCGATATGCCGCCAAACGTGCGCCCGTGGAAACTCTGGTGAAATGTGATAATCCCCGCGCGCGGCGTGCCGTCAGCCTTCGGCGTGAGGTGGCCGAACTTCCGCGCCAGCTTGAGCAGTCCCTCGACCGCCTCCGCGCCGCTGTTGCAGAAGAAACATTTGCCGGGCTCCTGCATTACCTTTTCCACAAGGAATTGCCCTAGCTCCCCTTGCCCGCGGATCTGATACCAGTTGCTGCAATGCACGAGCGTTTCCCCCTGAGTCCGCAACGCTTCCGTGATCACCGGATGACAATGCCCGAGCGAGCACACCGCCACGCCGCCGCCGAAGTCGAGATACTGCCGCCCAGACTCATCGTAGAGCCACGCCCCCTCACCACGCGCCGGCGCCAGCGGCAGTCGTCCATAGTTTGGCATGGTGTAGCGGGCCAGCAGATCCTGGGTGGAAACGGCCTGGGCTTTCGCGATGGCGGGGATGGGGGTGTTCATGGTTGCAGTTCAGGGGACAATTTCAGTGCCAATGCCGCTTTCTGTAAAGATCTCGAGCAACAGCGAGTGCGGGATGCGTCCGTCAATCATGTGGACTTTCTGGACGCCGGCATCGAGCGCGGAAATGGCGGAGCGGACTTTGGGAATCATGCCTCCGGTGATCACGCGCTCGTTGACCAGTTTCTCCACGCTGGCGCGGTTGAGTGAAGGAAGGAGCGATGAGGCGTCTGCCGGATCGCGCATCACGCCGAGCACGTCGGAGATATACACGAACTTCGCGGCCTTCAGTTTTCCCGCCAGTGAAGCGGCGGCGATGTCGGCATTCACGTTCAGTGCAGCACCCGTGCTTTCTTCACAGGCCACGGGCGAAATGACTGGCACGCACTCGCGCTGGATAGCGGCGAGCACTTCCTCCGCGTGAAAATCATGGACGGTGCCGACAAATCCCAAGTCCACCGGCGCGCCGTCGTCGCCCTTCACGGGTGCGTTGCGTTTTCCGATGAAGACACTTTTCCCGTGCAGGCCCACGGCGCGGCCGCCGAACCGGTTGATCGTCTCCACGAGGTCACGGTTCACCTCTTCGCAAAGCACGCGCTCCACGATGCCTATCGTCTTCTCGTCCGTGACACGCAGGCCGCCCACGAACTTTGCCTCCAGGCCGGCTTCGTTCATGGCCTTGCTGATTGCCTTGCCGCCGCCGTGCACGACGACCGGATTGATGCCGGCCAATTCCATGAACACGATATCGCGCAGCAGCCCCTCGACGAGTTCCGGATCATCCATGGCGCTGCCGCCGAATTTGATGAGAAACGTCTGCCCGCGAAACCGCTGCAAATAGGGCAGCGCTTCGATAAGCACACCGGCTTTGGTGATCTGGGCGGAGAAGGTCTGGAGTATGGCCTCGTTCATGGATAGGCGCGCGGTATAGCACAGCACGCTGATTTTGCGGGCGAAAAATGCAGTCTGGTGAAATCTCTTCCCATCCTTGCCCGCAGGCCGCCGTGCCGCTATGGGCGCCCTCATGAGCAGCCTCCCCGAAAAGTCTATCTATTACCAGTGCCAGCGCTGCACGAACTGCTGCCGCTGGCCCGGTGATGTGAAGGTCTCCGATGCGGAGGTGGCCAGCATCGCGGCCTTTCGCGGCATGGAGTTGCCGGAGTTCATCGAAAGATTTACCCACCTGCGCGCCGACCGCCGTGGGCTCTCGCTCATCAGCCGGGAGGACCACTCGTGCATCTTCCTCGAAGGCAAGGACTGCGTGATCAATGAAGTGAAGCCGCAGCAGTGTCGCGATTTTCCCAACAAGTGGAACTTTCCCGGCTGGCGTCAGGTTTGCGAGGCGATTCCGGTCGAGATCGAGTCTTCGTAACTGCGGCAGATTTCTTCCGCGATGTCCTGCGCGCTGCGGCCCGTAGCGTTCACTGTTTGCATCCATGTCTCGCGGCGAAACCAGGTGCCCTGTCGCTTCGCATAACGGCGCGTGTTTTGCTGAATGGCGGCGACGGCATCATCCAGTGTCATCGTGCCGGCGTTGCTGGCCTGGAGTTCGCGCAGGCCGATGGCTTTTTGCGCCGTGAGGGAAAGCGACGCCGGGAGCGCGGCGACTTCGTCGCGGACACCGGCGGCGAGCATTTGGTGCGTGCGTTGATTGATGCGGGCGTAAAGCTCCTCGCGGTCGCGGTGAAGATAAAATGCTTGAATGTCAGGAAGCGGTCCGGAAGCGAAGGAGGTCTTCTGTGCCGCCACCGGTTGACCGGTGAGCGTGGCGATCTCCAGGGCGCGCTGCACGTAGCGGGGGTTGCGGAGATTGATGGTCGCTCCGGCATCGGGATCTATCGCGAGGAGACGGGCGGTGAGTTCATCGGGTGGCAGCGCATCCAGTTCCTCACGAAGCGCAGGGTCTCCGGGTGGCAGCGGAGAAAGGCCGTGCGTCAGCGCCTTTATATAGAGTCCACTGCCGCCAGTGATGATTGGCAGCTTGCCGCGTGAGGTGATCTCAGGGATACAGCCCTGCGCCAGCCGGGTGAACCTGGCAGCGTCCATTTCGTCAGTCAGCGGCACGCTGCCGTAGAGATGGTGCGGCGCTAGGTCCATGTCCTCAGGCGCTGGCTGCGCGGTGAGGATCGGGAGCCTTGTGTAGAGTTGAAAGGCGTCCGCGCAGACGATCTCACCGCCTGTCAGTTGTGCGATGGCGATGGCGATGGCGCTTTTGCCGCTGGCAGTGGGGCCGGTGAGGAGAAGCATGGGAGGATGACGGGGCACGAATGAGCCAGCGTTGGGCATTCGTCATTCGGATTCCGCCAATCCGCCACCGGCGACCTTGTTTTCGTACCTTGCCAACTCCTTCGGGCCTGTCACCGTCCCGCGCACTCCATCCACACTGCTTATGAAACACCCGCTTCTTCTCACCCTCCCGGCGACAGCGCTTTTTCTTTTTGCCAGTCCGCTCCGTGCGGAGGAGCCCTCTGCGGCAGCGGGGCAACTCGTAGAGGTTTTGCAGCAAATCGTTTCCTTCGTCTCGCCGGACCCTGGCGCGCCGGCGCAAGCCATCGAACTCGAGGCGGTCTTCGAGAAAGCCACGGGGGGGATTGATATGCTCAACGGCCGTCCGGTGCGGCTGAAATTCCAGGCGCCGAACAAGTTCTTCCTCGGCACGGATGTGGACGGTCCGGTGTCTCTGAGCAGCGACGGCGCGAAGGTTTGGATTCACGTCCCGAAGAAGAATTTGCTGCTGGAAGGCGATTCGACGGTGCCGCGATTCACCACGCGGCCTGACAGTGTGCAGGCGACGAAGGTGCCGGCGGTGCAGATTCCGGTGACGGCGGCCCAACTCGCTCTCGTGCCGGTGCTCGCGGACATTACCACGAAGTCCACCGACGGCGGCGGCATGACGCTTTCCATCACACCCAAGGACGCAGCGGTGCAGTCGCTGAACATTCCGAAGGCAACGCTGACCATCGCCCTGCCGGACGCTCATTCCTGGCCGCAGACATTCACCTACGACGACGGAAAAGGCAACTCCGTCACCCTGCGTCTCAAGAGCCACTCCATCAGCGATGAACTCCCGCAGAGCGCGTGGCAGCCTGTCGCGGAGTCGGATGACAAGACGGACCGCGTGGCACTGGCGCATCTGGTAAAGTTCGTGGAGACGGCCATCGGCAGCATTGGAAGCAGCATTCCCACGCTGCCGCCGGCGAAGGGCGCGAAAAAGGTGATCGCTACCGAAGGGAAGGGTCGCCTTGAAGACCACGACGGCGCACGCGTGCTGTTCCTCGAAGGAACCCCGGAGGAAATGGGGCGTCAGCAGGGCACGCTGATGAAAAAGGAGGTCAACCGGCTCGTGGACAGAATCCTCTACGGCGTGGGAGTCGGCAGCTCGTTCGACAAGGGCCGCTGGTTCTTCGGTGAAATTGAAGAAGCAGTGCGTCGCACCGGCCCGTTCATTGATCCGCGTCACCTCCGCGAAATGGACGCGATGGCCGACGCCTCGGGCCGTGACCGCGAGGAAGCCAGGCTTTCCAACTTTTTCCCGGAACTCTTCCACTGCAGTGGATTCGCGCTGCTTGGCGACTCCACGGTGGATGGCAAAGTCTATCATGGCCGCGTGCTCGACTATCTGCGCGGCATGGGCCTGGAGGAGAACGCCATCGTGATGGTCATCAAGCCGGACCAGGGCAACGCGTGGGTCAACCTGAGCTACGCCGGATTCATCGGCAGCGTCACGGCCATGAACGAGAAGCAAATCGCCATCGGCGAAATGGGCGGACGCGGTGAAGGCAACTGGGACGGAAAACCCATGGCCCAACTCATGCGCGAAGTGATGGAGAAGTGCTCCACCATCGAGGAGGCCATCGAGCTGATGAAGACCAGCAAGCGAACCTGCGAGTACTACTACGTCATCAGCGATGCGAAGTCGAAGAAGGCCTGCGGCATCAAGGCGACGAAAGACATCTTTGAAGTCATCTGGCCAGGTGAAGGCCATCCGCAGCTTGCTCATCCGATAAAAGACACCGTCTTGATGAGCGCCGGCGACCGCTACGAGGAACTGGCGCGCCGTGTGCAGAGCAACTACGGCAAATTCACTGCCGACACCGCCCGCGAACTGATGACGCGCCCGGTTTGTATGAACAGCAACATCCAGAGTGTCCTCTTCGCCCCCGACACGTTCGACTTTTGGGTCGCCAACGCCGACAGCAAAAACGTCGCCAGCGCCACCCGCTACACGCGATATAACCTTCGTGAATTGCTCAAGCCAAATCCGGGTGTGACCGCGCAGTGAGCGGGAAGGTAATCGGTAATCCTAAAAAGGAAAATGGGCACTGCTTTCCCTCGTCCTTTTGGCAGGACGATGGCACGCCGTCGGGATGGAGGCAGAGAGGCTGAAGTTTCATCCGCTGAGCAGGGGTTCGGCCCCGCCGGGCAGGCCGGGTAACCA
>JANOZA010000219.1:0-4346 GCA_031429155.1 Verrucomicrobiota bacterium
GGTGCCGTAGCACACGGCCCGGCGTATCCGACTAAAGTCGGAGGGCTGCAGCGTGAGTTGGGTTAAGGCCGGAGGCGCGCGGTCTCTGATGGGCGCATGTTCGTGAGAGACAAATGGGCCTTGGCTGGTATGGAGCGGGCCGTTGGCCCGGGGAGACATGCCGTCCAGTTCTCAACTTCACCTGGTTTGGCTAGTCCGGCGTGCTACACCACCGTCACCGCGGCGGGCGGGCAGGGTGCGGCTTCGTCGGCTTCGTTGGCGGCGATGATCCTCACTTCCAGCCGCTGGCCGGGCGGCAGGCCGGTGAGCATTTTCTCGGTACCATGCACGGTCGCGGCGTCGGTGAAATCCGCGGCCCCTTCCAGGCGGATCTGCACCCGGTAGCGCGTGGCGCGCGGGGCTGCGGGCCAGAGCGCCTGCACATTGCCGCCGCCCAGGGCAGTGAGTTTCACCCGCCGCACCACTCCCGGCGCCGTGGTGCGCGCCGGGATGCGCAGCCCGAACCGCAGCCAGCGCGCATCGTCGTCGGACAGCAACAGGCTCAGTTCCTGAATGAGGCCGCGCATGGCCTGACGCAGAGCCTTGTAGGCGGCGCGCTTATCCGCCACGGAGCTGCGCCGCCCGCTCTTTATGCCGTTCACCGCCGAACGCGCATCCGACAGCGCCTCGTGCGCCGCGCGGCAGGCTTCCTCCGTTGCCCCCATGTCCTCACTCGCGTGCTCGGGGTGCGCTTTGAAATAATCCGCCAGCCCGCCCAGCAGCACCAACCGCAGGCCATGACGCTCCGGCACCATCGTTTTGCGGTCCGGACAACCCGCCGCCGCCCACTGCACGCTCCACGCCCCGCCAAAAACGACCGTAAGCCGCAGCCGGCAGGCCGTGATCCGCTGCCGCCCCGCCTTCTCCGCCTCCCGCAGCGTCCGTCGCCGCTCCGCCATGCTCCCGTGCGCCTGGCCGGCACCATAGTCTGCCGCCGCCGCCGCGGCGATGCGCTCCTCCATCTTCTCCGCCGTCCATTGTTTGATCCCGATCTCCTCCCCCAGCGCCGCACAGCCGTGCGCCATGTCCTGGCAGCGGGCCAGCAGGACAGGATTGCTCGTCGGAGTAGGATTGGCGGCCATAGGAGTGTGAATCAGCAAAAACCGGAGAAGCGCAGGCCCCTCCCTCATCCAGGACACGGGTGAACGAACTCCGGGCGGCTCCCGTCCTGGTTCGAGCCGCCCGCAGGGAAAGTGAAATCCGCCCACAGGCAGCTCCCCTTTCCCCGGCCCGAACCTTCGCACGATCCCGGATGGATTCAAGCAATACTTAGCGATGCTTGTTGAGTAAAGATCGAGATGCTGGCAGCACTGCTGGCAATCTGTTTCATGGATGCAATGACTACGCTCCTGCTCACCGTGGCTTGTTGAGTAAAGATTGAGACTCTATCGGCATAGCAACGCTTCTGTTTTCACAACACGGAGGCTCTACCAGTTTACACCAGAGCTTGTTGAGCAGCAGTCGAGCCGTATTCTCAACCACACGAGATACAAATTGAGAGATCAGAGCTTCGACTTCTGTTCGCCAAGCCTTGCTGCATAGGAATCGAGTCCCCTCAGGACCGTTGTTCAAGGCAGCCGGGCTGCCAACACCGGCCCGCCCTCCCGCCACAAAGTCCCTGGCTTTCCACGATGCGGTGCCAGGAACATGCCAACATCCGCGCGCTGCGGAATCAGGTGCCCCTGGCATCCTGCCAGTGTGTGGCCACCGGCTTCCAAGCCTGGATGGCAGGGGATCATCCTCCTCCCGTCGGCCTGGAAGTCTGTCCGCCGGTGGGCGGGAAACCCGCGGCCCGGACCGAGCCGACTCTGGCACCAGTCGGGACTGGAGTGATGGACGGGAAGTCACCGATTTCGCCGGAACTAACTGCGCAGCAGGCCGAGGAGGTAGCGGATTTCTCCGTCGAGCTGGGCTTCGTCGGCGACGGTGCGGCGGATTTCGTCGCGCAGGACGGTGCCGAATTCGCGGCGGAGTTCGAGGGCGGCTTGTTTCACGGCGCCTTCGCTCATGCCGAGGGCGGTGGCGATCTCCTGATACTTTGCAGTGTCCTGTCCGGTGAGGATGCCGCGGAGCTGGAGGAACTGCGGCTCGCGTCCGCGGGCTTTGAGCCGTTCATGGAGAGTGGTCAGGGCGTTGTCATAGACGGCGCGGGCCCAGCGGCGGTCGAAGGCTTCCTCCGCTGTGATGCCGGCGGCGACCGGCATGGCTCCGGCGGCTTCGAGTTCTGCGAGGGAGAGCGGGGCGATGCCACTGCCGCGCTTTTGTGCGGTGGCGGCGCGGTGCTGATCAATGCGCCAGCGCTGCAGTGCGGTGAGAAGGAAGGTGCGGAAGAGGCCGTCTCCCCGCTCGATCCGCCGGAAGAAGTCGCGGCTGAGCATGTGCGCGAAGAATCCCTGGGCGTCATCGGCGGCGGAGTGGTGGTCTGCGCCGCGGCGGCGGAGAAAGGCGTAGAGCGGTTGCCAGTAGGCGCGGGCGAGGCGCTCCCAGCCGGCGAGAGATTCGCTGTCGGCCCCGCCCTGCACCTGGAGCAGCATGGACCATGCGGTGGCGGGAAATGCGCCGCCGCCGGAGGGAGTGGAGGCGGGGCGGGAGGAATCGCTGTCCGTGCGTGGACTCATGAGTGCTCAGTTGGCGGGCGACTTTGCGGAGCGCAAGCGGCGCGAAGCCCGTTGGTGTATAGGCTTTAGCCGATCAAAACCAAACCGCGGCAAAGCCGCCACTTTCTCCCGGCGCTCTCGCCGCAGTGCGGGAAGTGGCGGCGTTGCCGCAGGATGGGGGATCGGCTAAAGCCTATACACCAACTGTGATTCGCGCCTGACATCGGCGCAAAAATTCCGTGTATCCCTGCGACATGCCGACGGATTCATCACCACTTTGCCCCGAATGCAGCGCCCCGCTGGAGGCGGACGGCGTGTGCATGGCGTGTATTTTCGGCGAGGCGCTGGAGGTGAAGGACGCGGACGGAGAAGAGGGAATGGATGCGGGCAGCAGATTTGGCAGCTACGCGGCGCAGGAGGCGGGGACGTTTGGAAAATACACGCTGCGGCGGAAGCTGGGCGCGGGCGGCATGGGGGTGATCTGGGAGGCTGAGGACACGGCAGTGCAGCGCGTGGTGGCGCTGAAGATGATCCGCGGATTCGTCTTTGCCACGGAGGCGGAAAAGCTGCGGTTTCGCACGGAGGCGCAGGCGGCGGCGCAGTTGGATCATCCGCACATCGTGCCGGTGTATGAGGTGAGCGAGGCGGAGGGGCAGCCGTTTTTCACCATGAAGCTGCTGGAGGGCGGCAGTCTTTCTGAGCGTCTGAAGGCGGGCGCGCTGTCGGCGAGGGAGGCGGCGCAGATCATGGAAAAGCTGGCGCGGGCGGTGCACCATGCGCACGAGCGCGGCGTGCTGCACCGCGACCTGAAGCCGGGCAATGTGCTCTTCGACAAGGCGGGCGAGCCGTTCCTCACGGACTTCGGCCTGGCCAAGCTGGTGGACGCGGAGCAGGGGCTCACGTTGACTCATGCGCAGATGGGCACGCCGCAATACATGTCGCCGGAGCAGGCCCGGGGCCGGTCGCGCGATGTGACGACAGCGAGCGATCTGTGGGCGCTGGGCGCGATGCTTTATCAGATGCTCACGGGGCGGCTGCCGTTCCCGGGCACGACGCCGGCGGAAATTTTCAGCCACATCGCCCACGATGAGCCGATGTCGCTGCGCACGCTGGTGGCCACGGCGGACAGTGATCTGGAGACGCTGTGTCTGCGCTGTCTGGAGAAGGAACCGGCGCGGCGATTGCCCGGTGCGGGTGAACTCGCTGACGAGCTAGGCCGCTGGCTGCGCGGCGAGCCGATCCTCTCGCGCCGTGTGACGGGCCGCGAACGCGCGCTGCGCTGGATGCGGCGGCATCCGTGGCGCGTGGGGGCGGCGGCGGCGCTGGTCGTTTCTCTGCTGGCGGGTAGTATCGTGAGTCTTCTGCTTTGGCAGCGAGCGGAGCGGAATCGCGGGACTGCTGAGGCAAATGCCGCCGGCGAACGCCTCACGGGCTATGTCTCGACGATGGCGGCGGCGCTCGCAGCGCGGGAGCGGCATGACTTTGCGAGAGCGCGGCAACTGCTGACCGCAGCGCCGGAGGAACACCGGGGCTTTGAGTGGCGGCTGCTGGATCAGTTGTGCACGGGCGATCAGCGTTCGCTCTTCCGGCTGCCCGGCGGAGCCTTGCCGGATGCCCTGAGCGCAGGGCCGGATGGTGAGTCGCTCGCCATCGTGACGCATGATGGCGTGCTGCAATTATGCCGCGCGGACGGTTCAGCGCTGCGCCCGC
>JANOZA010000220.1:0-2837 GCA_031429155.1 Verrucomicrobiota bacterium
GCGAAGTTGGCGTTGTCGTCCACATTCTCCACGCCCCAGGCAAACGTGCCGTCTATTCCCGCCACAGCCCCCGGCTGGACGCGGGCGAACATGGACGGCGGGAGGGAGAAGCCGCCGTCCACGGAATAGCGGGTGCCGCGGCCCTCGGTCTCCCAGCTTTCCACGAAGGGAATCGTCTGCGTGACGATGGCGTCCACGACGTTGATGTCGCGGATGGGGCTGTTGCTGAAATTCGTGCCATCGCTGGCGCGGAACGTGACGCGGCGCACGGCGGTGGAGGGATTGACGACGTTCGTATCCCGATACGTCACGCTGCGGAGCACCGTCTCGTAGGTGGCCTTCGTCGCGCTGCGGGTGATGGTGAGGATCCCGGTGCCTGCATTGAACACAATGTCGCCCGCCACGATGGCCCCGCTGGGAGTGGCGGCGAGCACGTCTTCGCCGTTCAGGTAGTTCTGCGAAATGGTGACGGTGGCCGAGGCGAGGTTGGCGCTGTCGGTGTCCGTGGCTGTAATGGCGGGAGCGATGGCGGTCGCGGCACCGCCTTCGGTAAAGACGAGATTCGCCGCCGGCACCCCGCCGAGCACTGGAGAGGCGGTGGCGCTGGATTCACCAAAGATGCGGATGTTGTCGAAGGCGATCAGTTCGCCGGTGGCGTCCGTTTCAAAAGTCAGGCGGATGGCGACGGTGTTGCCGGTGGGGATGGCGTAGATGCCTTCCCGCAGCGTGGCGTCCAGCGTCGTGGGGTTGGTGGGAATGGGATTGGCGTCGCCGCCGACGTTGTTGCCGTCGGCGTCGTAGGAGAGCGTGGTGATGACATCCACCGGCGAGGGCGAGAATTGCACCACGCGCTGGAAGGCACCGCCGTCTATGCTGGCCTCCACGCGCAGCTTGTTGATATGGAGCGGGGAATTGAGGAAGTTTTCGTATTCGGCGAGCGTGACCGTCACCCCATCGCTCCGCCCCGGTGCCGCCATGAACAGGCGGACCTGGGTGTTGATCTTGCCGGCGATGTTGACGGCATTGGTGGTGAGGGAAACCTCCTGCGGCCCTGCTACCGCGGGAAGGGTGCGCGGCGTATCGCAGTCTTCGGCAGCGAAGATGTTTGCGCCGTCGCCGCCGGGCAGCGTGCGGTTGCCGCTGATCTTCGTCCCATTGTTCGGGATGATAGAGAAGTAGTCTGACTGCGGATTGAACCCCGTCTCGATGAACTGCGGCACGGAAGTGGCGAACCCGATGGCCCCCGGCGTGCCATCGAAGGACTCGCGGGCGATTTCCGTGGGCACGGCCAAGGCAGCGGGTGCGGCCAGGGCAAAGCAGAGGACAGTGAGCGGACGATACGTTTTCATAATGTAAATGAGCTGGCAGGGAACAAAAGAACGAGGCAGGGCAGAAAGGAACGGGGCGGCAGATTCAGAAGGTCTCTTGTGTCCTTCCTGTCCCTTCCGCCCCTCACAGAGATCAGCTCCGGGAAGGAAAGATACCCTCGAGCGCGATGAAGAAGGTCACGCATTGGAAGGGCGGCATATTGGGCATGGGCTGGGTGCTGCCTGCGGGGCCGGTAGTGCCTGCGGCCATCGCGGCATTGCCTGGCGCGGCGGCGAAGTTTTCCGCATTCGCACTGATGGCCGGCACGCGCCCGACCGGTGCGTCGAAGCCTCCGGGACCATTCGAGCAGGGCGGAGCGAAAGTGTGGGTGTGTGCGGGCATCTGCGCTGCGGTCAGCGTTACCGACTCGGTGCCGCCTGTCTCGCCGAGCTGACGGGGCGAGAGGCCCGCTCCATTCCCCCAATGCATGGGGAAGCGGCCCTGGAGATTCGGCAGACCGAAGGTGGTCTGACCATTGCCGCCGAAGTTGGTGCCGAGGAGAGCGAAGAGCGCGGTATTCGAAGCGATGGAAAGCAGTTGGCCGTTGCAGAAGGCAAAGCCGCGCGGTGCGAAATTAAAGCCGCCCATTTTGATTTCGCCAAGGAGTGGAGATGACATAGTAGTGTGTAGGTTTGGTTGGGTTGATGTGAGATGGAGATAAATTCGATTCAGACCGGGTCTTCGCTTTCGCGGAGCCAGGTCTTCATGGTGGGAAAGGAGGTGGTCAGGCCCCACCATTGCAGCATGGGCACGCCGGGACCGCCGGGGGGCAGACCGGAGGAGAATTGGGCGATGAGTTGCGCGCCGCCCTTCTTGTAGCCGCCTTCGTGGAAGACGACGGCGGGTTCGATGCCGACGCTCAGGGCGGCGGCGTAGGACCAGGCGAGGGCGGCCATTTCCTCGGCGGGCGTGACGGTGAGCTTCCCGCCCAGCGACGCCCGGCGCGAGGGCGGACACAGCGCGATGTGCGCGGCCTCGTGCAGCATGTCGCCCGGCCACTCAAGGCGCGCGGGGTCTATGAGCAGCGTGCCATTCTCAATCGCCAGACCAGGCAGGAATGTCCCGTCAGGCAGCTCCGTGCGCCGCACAGCGACACCGGCGGTCTGCACCCAGGATTCGAGTTCAGTGATGAGTTCCTCTTTCATGCAGCAAGCGGGTTGGCGGTGACACAGGGCGGGTAGGCCACGCGCATGAGCGCAGCCTCCTCCCCGGCGGTGATGGCGGCGGGCGGCACGGGCACGGACTGGCCGGGTTGATTCACCCGCACTTTGAAAACATCCGCATCAATGCCCCGGGCTCCGGTGAAATCCTCCAGCGCACGCACCGTACCCGCGGGATCGGCCACCATCCGGGCATAGTCGAGCACCAGAGCGTCCGGGGCGATGGGCTCAAACGCCGACGCTGACGCCACGGCGGCCGCGGCAAACTGTTCCGCATCCGGCACGCCAGCGACCATGTTCGCGGCCTTG
>JANOZA010000221.1:0-5517 GCA_031429155.1 Verrucomicrobiota bacterium
GGGCGAGTATGCCGACCGGGTGACAGTGCGTGCCGTCTGGCAGCCATTTCGGGTGGTGCTCGATACCCCGGGGCCGCGATGGATCCTTTGGGAGGCGGCCAGTGCCAACGGTTTGGAGCTTGAGCCGTTGTGGCTCGACTCTCTGCAGGTGGATGCGTGGCAGCCCGCCACCGTGGGGCAGGCTCTTGGCTCGCCGGAACTGGCATGGACGACCATTCCTCCGGGATCGTGGAAGACGACGCTCAACCTGGTAACACGCCGCGTTTACTATGATTCAGCAGCCTCTGTGCCGGCTCCGGAGATCAGCGTTCCCATCGCCGGCCCCGGATTCCTTGTGGCTGGTCCATCGTCCACAATGACCTTCGATCTCGACGGCACCTCGCAGCCGGCGGCAAGCTGGACGGCGATCCCTGCCGGTCCGCATACGGCACGCTGGAAACCGGTGCTGCCGGTCACCGCCGGCGCGGCGTTTCTCGACGGCATGGCACGGATGATTCCCGGAGTGGAATCCAATGCTGCTGCGGCTATGGACCTGGATGAGAGTCCAGGCCTGAGTTTGCTGAATCCTCCCGCAGGACTGACTGGCGTGACCGACAGCATTCTGTCGCTCGATGGCGTGGACTTCGCCGTGTCGCCGCCACTCACTACAACGGGAGCGGCGGCGGTCATCCGGTTCGCCGTCACCGGTCCAGGGCGCTTCGTCTATGCGGTCAATGGAGCTGCGGGCGATGTCGTCCTGACGACACTGCTGGATGGTGTGGTGGTGGACGGCGATGCCTCTATCTCTGCCTCCACCGTTTGGAAATGGCTGACCGTCAGCGTGCCCCCTGGAACACACGAAATCGCCCTCTCCGCCGGTCGCGCCAACGCCGCCGGAGTGACGCCGTTCCTCCTGCTGGACCGTGTCCGTTTCGATGCCGATACGGCTGCCCCCTCCAGTGCCGGTACGGCCATTGACGGCGGGCCGCTGGTATGGCGCGAACGTGCGGCGCAGCCCTTTACGGAGCAGCTTCCACCGCTGACGACAGCAGCCGCAGCGAATGGAACCCTGGCCCTGACACGCCACGTGGCACCGGGCGATCATTCCTGGCTGGAGACGACGCTGAATGGACCGGGCATCGTATCCTTCGTGCCTGGTATCTGGAGTACGACCAGCGGGGCACCACTTCCCACCACCGAAGCCTCATGGGGTTCGACGACACTAAGCCTGACAACCGGCCAGATTCATTTTCACATCGCGGATAGCGGACCTCAGAATTTCCGCATCACCTGGCGCAACGGCGCGGCTGCGGGCCCGGGCGCGGGGCCTTGGCGACGATTCAGTCTCGACAGTTTCAGCTATGTTCCCGACAGTGAAGCCGGTCCTTCGCTGGGTGAATCGCTGGATGCTCCCGCTCTGAACTGGAGCAGCCCGCCGGGTCACTGGCGCGGTGTAGATATGGGAGCGTTCGGCGATATGGCGGTGACCTCCGGCGACCTGCCGGCGGGCATCCGCAGGCTCGGACTGGCATTGCCGGGACCGGGGACACTTTCGTGGCGGTGGCGGCGCGACATCACACAGTCGGGAACGCTGGCTCTGATGAATTTACACGATGGCACGTCACTCAATCAATTCGTCAATGCCAACGCCGGTGACGGCTGGGCGACGGCCAGCAGCTTCCTTCTGCCCCAGAGAATGCAGTTGGAGTTTCGCGGGGAAGTCTTCCTCGCCCGCGATGTGCTGGCGATAGACAGCGTGGAGTGGATGCCGTCTCCGGCGGTGTCCGTCGCGGAGGCGCTGGATACCACCGGAGTCGTATGGACCTCTGGCGGAGTCTCGGCGTGGTCGCCGGTGGCCGTGCCCGCAGAGTCCAGCGACGGCATTGATTCGCTCATCAGCGGGCCACTGGAGCATGGTCAGTCCACCTGGGTGGAGACCGTGGTCACGCCGCCGGCAGTTGTCAGTTTCAAATGGAAGGTCTTCAGTGAGACGAACGACCGCTTCACATTCAGTATGAATGGAAGTGCTGTCGCCACCATCAGCGGCACCGACAGTCCCTACTTTGCTTCATTCAGCAGGCACACGACCGGCACCCTTCCGGTCACGCTGCGCTGGACGTATGCGAAGGATGCTGCCGGCACTTCTGGAAGCGACACTGCCTGGCTGGATCAAGTGAACATCGCGGAGGCCGGCAGCACGGGGGCCGGCAGCAAGATAACCGGTGCGGCCAATGTGGCAGGCCTCACACTGACGCCGGGTGGCAACACGGGCTATTCGGTTCTGGGGTTCACTACCCCGCTGGCGCTCACTGACGGTGCCTGTGCGGCTTTTTTCGGCCCGTCGCCGCTCCCGAGCCCGCCGACGTCTCTTCAGGCATGGCTGGATGGAACGATCACCGGACCCGGCGTCCTCAGCATGGCGTTAAATGGGCCGGTCGAACTTGTCGTGGACGGTGTGGTTCAGAATCAGTCGGGGTTTCAGTACCTGTGGCTCACTGATGAGAAGAACAGTTGGAAGCGGATCTGGCGGCAATTCTCTGACACTGGAACGCATCAGATCCGCATCCGCTCTTTGACATCCGGCTCCCTCTCTCTGCCCGCGATGGCGGACGAAATCCGGTTCGATCCATTGCAGCCGGTCACGGCGGCAGTCGCGCCGGGCCTCGGGTGGAGCACGGGCGGCACGCCATGGTTTTCCTTTGGCGACAGCACGCGGACGCTGCTAGGCTCGCCGTCGCTTGCTGCCGGTCAAAGTGCGTGGGCTGAGGCTGCGGTCACGGGGCCCGGCTTGTTCAGCATGAGTGCCGGCGGACGCGGCACTCTCGCACTCGATGGTCTTCCCCTTTACACGATAAACAATGTCACCGGCACCGGCAGCGTGTTCGCGATCAACGCCTTCGTGCCACCGGGATCGCACACGCTGCGGTGGTCCGTCACGGACACGCAGCGGCTGTGGCTGTATGGCTTCAGCATCACTGCGGCCACGCCGCCCTGGTTGCCGTCACTGCTGGATGCCGATTCACTCTGGATGATGACTGCGTCGCCCGGCAGTATCATGGCCGGGAATGATAAACCGCTGGAGCCGGGCAATGACTTCGCCGCATGGAATCCGCTGAGCGCTCCCGTTGATATCCTGCTGCCCGCCGCCGGGCATCTCGAAGCCGCATGGAGCCGCACGGATTTTACCGGGTTCTTCGGATCTACCGCCCAACTCACATTCACCCCCGGCAGCAACGCCCCGTGCGCCTCGCCTGACGAATGGGTGACCGCTGCCTCCGGTGAACTCAATGCTCCCGGGCTCGTCCGGATGGCTCTCGCGCCAGTCCCCGGTGCGCCGCCCGGCATGGCGCTGCGAACGGATAAACTGCGCTTCATTCCGCGCAGTCCTTTGATATTCGCAGGAGCGACAGACACTGACTCCCTGACGTGGATGGCGAACAACGGCTGGTCAAGCCTCGCAGATCAGACCCAGAGCTACGACGGCGAGGATTTCCTGCTCGCGGAAATGGGGCCGCTGCGTCCGCAGGCGAGTGTCACGGCCAGCGTCAGCGGACCGGTTTCGCTCACCTTCCGCTGGCGTGCCGTAACGAATACCGCGCTGAGTCTCACCGTGGGCGGTGCCGCGTTCACCACCAGAGGGACCAGCGCATGGACCTGCATGAGGCTCGAACTCTCCCCCGGCCCGCATGTGCTGCAATGGACCGCCACCGGCAATACCGCGGGCGGCAAGGCCATGCTCGATGCGTTCGCTGTGACTGCCGGCACCGCCTTCCAGGACATCTTTGGGCCGGACGTGCCGGCCCTGTTTTTCCCCTGCGATCTCTTCACGCTGAGCAGCACCGGCGGTCGCACGAACATCACCGGCCCTGCTTCCATCTCCCTGGAAATTCTGGTGCCCGGCCCGGCATTGCTCGGCAGCGACCTCAGCACGGGGACGCTCCTGACACACTCAGGCATGCTGGCTAAACCGGTGTCTCTCCCTTCGGCTCCAGACGTGCAGCCGCTGTTCTCCTATCCCCTCACGGCCTTGCTTCCGGTCACATTGGAGGAGGCGCTGGATTGGCCAAATCCCGTTACCGCTTCGGGCGGGTGGACCGGCCTGACGCCGGGTGCAGGCGGCGCGGACTTCGCGCTGCTCAGAAGTGTCGCCGGCAACCCTCCCCAGTGGCTGGAAACAACGGTCACCGGCCCTGGACTTATCCAGTGGGAACCTGCCGGACTTCTCTCCGGCTCCGGTTCGTTGATGGTGGATGGCGTGGATGTGAGTCATGGCCCCGTGTCCCTGGGGAGTTCGTGGTCTCTGCCGGATTCCGTTACGCACACCCTGCGCTGGATTCCCGCCACCACCACATTCAGCCGCCTGATCTGGACCCCTTACACGCCAGACAACAACTTCACCGTGTGGGCCGCCTCGCTCGGCCTCACTGGAGCCGATGCCTTGCCCGGTGCCGATCCCGACCGCGATGGCCGCAGCAATATGCTGGAGTTCGCCTTCGGCACCAACGCCGCTGCGGCTGATGGCGACGCAGGGCCAGTGCCCGTCCTTGTCCACCGCGACGGACGCGACTTCGCGGCCCTGGAGTTTCGTTACCGCGATATCCCCGCCCTCTATTTTGATATGCAGGAGAACCTGTCGCCACCACTGTCGCCCGGATGGTGGTCCTCCATGCATGAACGGGCGCCCCCCTCCGGTGATGGCCTCTTTCTGACTCACCGCTGGATGCGTCTCCCTCCGCTGGCTGCCGATCCGGCCGGGCGCGCGCCGCTACTGCTGCGCCTGCACATCCAGATGGCGCCCTGAGTTGCAGTCCGCCCCTCAAGGAGCGGCGGGATCGGCCTCCGAAGCGCTGGCTGGGATGGTTTTGCGGCTAAAGCCGTTGGGGCGTTTGGCTCCCTACACCCCCGCTTGCGGCAATGGCTCTTCGCCGGGCCTCCGTGACCCGTCTCCCGCGGCGTGCAGCAACTCTTGCTGCGTGGTCCGCCACTCTCCCCCGGCGTGCAGCAACTCTTGCTGCGGGGTCGGCCACTCTCCCCCGGCGTGCAGCAACTCCTGCTGCGAGGTCCGCCACTCTCCCCCGGCGTGCAGCAACTCCTGCTGCGGGGTCCGCCACTCTCCCCCGGCGTGCAGCAACTCCTGCTGCGGGGTCGGCTACACTCCTCCGGCGTGCAGCAATTCCTGCTGCGGGGTCGGCCACTCTCCCCCGGCGGGCAGCAACTCTTGCTGCGGGGTCGGCCACTCTCCCCCGGTGTGCAGCAACTATTCGTATTGGAATCAGCACCCGCTACCGCGTCGCCTGCGGGAGGGCTTTCAGGGCGGAGAGTCGGAGCGCCGGGTCGTCGAGGAGGGACAGTATTATAGAGGGAATCTCCGGGTCGTTGCCGTCGAGGAGGGTTTGGAGAGCCATCTCGCGGCGTTCGACGGGGAGTTTGGTGTCGCGGACCTGGGCGCGGAGGCGGGGGAATGCGCGGGTGTCGCCGAAGGCTACGGCGAGCGCTTCGCGGAGGTCGGTGATCTCGGCGGCGAGGGGTTTGGCGTCG
>JANOZA010000222.1:0-5376 GCA_031429155.1 Verrucomicrobiota bacterium
AGAGAGGAGTTCTTCTTGTGAAACGCGGTGTGTTTTCTACGATACTAGGTGCTTCACCTTTAAGACGCGGTGTTCTACTCTCTACAAGAGGTGCGCCTCTTTTTACGCGAGGAATTGCTCGTTTTTGAGCGGAAAGTCCCGTCGGAAGCCGGGAATTTCTCAAGCCACAGGCGGCCTGGTGTGCTTCTTTGGCAATTCGGAGCGCAATATCGCAGCGCTCAGGGAAGAAGGTAAGGCAGCGCTATCCGCCTTATATTACCCCAGTAAGTCCGCGAGATTCACCGACACGCCGGGCAGCGCGGTGCTTTCAAGAATGGCAGGAGCGGTGATGGTGGTATGCTCGCGGTAGTTTTGGCCATCGGGCTGGCGAAAGACTTCCACGCACTTGTCCTCCGGGCGGACGATCCAGTATTCCTTCACGCCGGCTTCGGCGTAGATGAGTGCTTTGACGCGATCGAGTTCGAGGGAGGAGACGGCGACTTCGATGACGAGTTCGGCGGTGGTGGGGTGAGCGTGGCGCAGTTCGGCAAAACTGCCTCTAACGACGGTGATATCTGGCTCCGGCTCGGAATCGGGCGTGGTGAGAGGAGCCTCCGTGAGTATAATTAGACCGGGACTCAGTTGGCGACTCAGTATTTCCCTAAGCTCATACGAAACGGCGGAGTGCAGCGGTGACTTGGACGTCTTATCAATGATGTTACCGCGCAAGAGTTCCACGGGCAGTTCCGGCAGGCGATGATAATCCTCCACCGACAGCCGGGTGACGCGCTGGCGGATGGCGGGATTCTCGAGGAGGGCATTCATTGGCGGAGGCTACCATCAGGCCCGGTGATCGCAAGAGGCGTGAGCCGCGACTTTCTCTCAGCCGCCCACTGCCAGCCTCGCGTCTGATTCGATGATCTCCGTGATTTGCTGCCAGCCGCCGGGTTGCTGGAGCTGGAAGAGATTCAGATAGACGGCGACTTCGGGGGCGGGGAATTTTTCGAGGAGGACAGCGGCGCCGGCCTTCACTTTGGCGGGGTCCAGTACTGTGGGGATGTCGCCGTCAATGCCGCCTTTGCCGTCGTGGGAGACGCCGAGAGAATCGAGAAAGGAGGAGAGCATGGGGCTGCGGCCTTTCATGAGCCAGATTTGGAGGAGGTTTTCGCCGACGGCTTCGTTGCCGCGCATTTTGAGTTGCTCGACGAGCCAGGCGGCCTGTTCTGGCTTGGGTTTTCGGGTCACGAATACGGGGCGGAGTTTCCGCTGCTGGGCCAGGGAGTTGAGGGCGGTGCGAAAGACATTACGCTCCGACTCCCGCAGCCAGCCGATAATGGTTTGGCCGAGGTCGGGGGACATTTTTTGGAACATTTCGTGGGCTGTCATGGAAAATAGGGGTGGGAGGAACGGGGGCTCCCCTTGGCATGAGGGTTCCGCGATGTCGAGCGGTTTTCCTTCATCGGATGTTGGCCGGGAGCGCCAACGCGAGCCTGTAATGATGAATGCACGTCCTCTCGTTTTGAGATGATTGCGTGCAGAGAAAAAAACCACTTGGCAATGAAAAGTCACGCGCTATGACTGCAGCGTCCGAAAGAATTGGGGACTCGGGGTTTTAGCTCAGTTGGTAGAGCACCACAATGGCATTGTGGGGGTCAGCGGTTCGAATCCGCTAAGCTCCACCAGTTCCCTCCTGACATAGTGACTTCGCCGGTTGGCATTTTGCCTGAAACCGAGCGCCGCTGAAATTTTGTCAATTGTCAGCGTTGACGGCGGAATTTTTCCATCTAAGGTCCGCCCCCTGAAAGGAAAACGGGAAGAAATTCCCGTTTTTTTGTTTTTTATACTAAAGGACCTATGACCAGCGAACTTCTGGCAGTTTTCGATTACTACGAGCGTGAGAAAGGCATCCCCCGAATCAAAATGGTGGAGGCCCTCAGCAGCGCCATACTCACAGCAGCCCGCAAAAGCATCGGGCCGGCCAGGGAATTGCGCATAGACATTGACCCGGCCAAGGGGACAATTAAGGCCATCGCTCGACTGATCGTGTCCAACGAGATCACGACTCCGAGTTACGAGCAAATCCCGCTCGAAATGGCTCAAAAGATTGCGAAAAGGGCCAAGCTGCCCGAGCCGGCGGTGGGCGACGAGATTGACGTGGAGGTGACCCCGAAAGACATGGGCCGGATCGCCGCTCAAACGGCGCGCCAGGCGATGATGCAGCGCATCCGTCAGGAAGAGAAGTCGCTCATTTACGAAGAATTCAAGGACCGGGCGGGTGACATCGTGCATGGCACGGTACGCCGCTTTGAGAAGTCAGATGTAATTGTGGACCTCGGAAAGTTCGAAGGCACGATGAGCAAGAAGGAGCGCGTCACGACTGAGGACTATAATATAGGTGACCGTCTGCGACTTTACGTCGTGGCCGTTGAAAACGGAGCGCGCGGACCGGAGATTATCCTGAGCCGGGCACACACGAACTTCGTAAAGCGCCTGTTCGAAAGCGAGGTCAGTGAGATTTCCGACCGCACGGTCGAGATTCGCAGCATTTCCCGTGAAGCCGGCTACCGCACGAAGATCGCAGTGTTTTCCGCAGACTCCAAGGTGGACCCGGTCGGAGCTTGCGTGGGGATGCGTGGTGCCCGGGTGAAGAATATCGTTCGCGAACTCAACAATGAGAAGGTGGACATCATCAAGTGGAGCGACAATCCCAAGGAGTTCCTCAAGGATGCCCTCAAGCCCGCGCAGATCGCCGACGACAAGATCACCGTGGACCCGGCCAATCGTCGCATTTTTGTAAAAGTGCGCGAGGAAGACCTTTCCAAGGCCATCGGTCGTCACGGCCAAAACGTGCGTCTGACAAAGGCGCTGATGGGCTGGGATCTCCAGGTGGAGCGCGACGAAAGCGCACACGAAAAATTTGAAGGCCGCGTGCATAACGCCGTAGCCGATCTTGCCACACGCCTCGGCATTGAAACCGAGATGGCGGAAAACCTCGTGCGTAACGGCCTCATCAGCAGTGAAGTGGTTGCCACGGCGGACGCCTCCGACATCGCGGAAATCCTTGGTGTTTCCCCGGAGCAGGCGGCGGCCATATTGGCCAAAGCCAGTGCTCCCCCGGCCTGAGTTCCCTAAAAAGGACTACCCAGCGCCACCATGAAAACAATCTCCCCAACGCATGCCAGCCAAACCGAAATCCACGGGCGCCTCAGGTGCCGATGCCCCTTCCGCCGCTCCGGCGAAGAAGGCCGCCACCCCACGCCCCGCTGCCGATAAGGCCGCCCCGGATTCCGCTGACACGCCGCCACCACCGCCGCCGCCCGTCAAACCAGCCCCCGCTGCCACGCTTGATCTGCTCGCAGAGAAGCCAAAGCGCGTCCGCAATAAGGTCAATGCCAAGCCGGTCGTTCCCGAGCCGCCTCCCCCTCCCCCGCCGCCGCCGAAGGAAGTGCTCTCGTTGATTGACGACGAGCCGAAGCCGAAGCGCCGCCGTCTTGCCGACGGTTCCGCGGCCCCTCATTTGCTGCCTTCCATTTCAAAAGCTCAGCAGCCCAAAGAGGAGGCCCCGCTGCCCGTCGCCCCTGCACAGGCAGAGCCTGAAGCGGAACTGGCCACCGGCGAAAAGGTGCTTTGCATCAAGCCGCCGATCATCGTCCGGGAACTGGCCGAACGGATGGGCGTGAAAGTCTTCGTGCTCATCAAAGACTTGATGGAGATGGACATCTTCGCCAACCCCAGCCTCTCCATCGAGCCTGACATCGCGGCCAAAGTTTGCGAAAAGCACGGCTGGACTTTCGAGCGTGAGAAACGCGAAAAAGGAGCGGGCTTTCACAAAGTCGAGGAAGTCGTCGTCGCGCCGGTAGCGCCGCCGATTGAGGAAGAAGTGGACAAGTTGCTCCCCCGTCCCCCCATCATCGCGTTCATGGGCCACGTGGACCACGGCAAGACCAGTCTCATTGATGCCATCCGAAAGACGAAGGTCGTGAGCGGCGAAGCGGGCGGCATCACGGAGCACATCGGTGCTTACATCATCGAGCATAACGGCGGCAAGATCTACATCCTCGACACCCCCGGTCACGCCGCATTCACCGCGATGCGCGCCCGCGGCGCCCACGTCACCGATATTGTTATCCTCGTCGTCGCCGCCGACGACGGTATCATGCCTCAGACAAAGGAAGCGATCGCTCATGCCAAGGCCGCCGGAGTCAAAATCGTCATCGCCCTCAATAAGAGTGATTTGCCAACTGCCAATCCTGACAAAGCGAAAAAGCAACTCCAGGAGGAAGGATTGATGACGGAAGACTGGGGCGGCACCACCGCGTGCATCCCTGTTTCCGCCAAGACCGGCGCCGGCATAGACCAGCTCCTCGAAGCCGCTCTACTCGAAGCCGAGATGCTCGAACTGAAAGCCAACCCCAAGGCCGCCTGTCGCGCACTGATCATCGAGAGCCGTGTCGAAGCCGGCAAAGGCCCCACAGCCACGGTCATTCCCCAGACCGGCACCCTGAAGATCGGCACGCCATTCATCTGCGGATCACTGTCCGGCAAGGTGAAGAGCATGCTGGATGATTGCGGCAACCCCGTGAAGGAGGCCGGCCCTGCCATGCCGGTCGAAGTCATCGGCTTCAGTGGCATGCCCGGCGTCGGCGACGAACTGGTGGAAATGGAAAACGAGCGTGATGCCAAGCGACTCAGCGATGAACGCACTGCTGCGGAACGCCTCGAAAAACTCGCGGCCCCGGTGCGCATCACCCTCGAGAAACTCTTCGCCAACATGGATGCCGGCGAGAAGAAAGCCCTCAAAATCATCCTCAAGACCGATGTTCAAGGATCCCTGGAAGCGATCACCGCTCAACTCCGCGACATCCAGTCCGAAAAAGTCCACGTCACCTTCCTGCTGGAAGGCGTCGGCCCCATTACCGACAACGATATCACTCTCGCCGCAGCTTCTGACGCCGTCGTGATCGGCTTCGGTGTTAAGGTCGAAAGCAAAGCGCTCAAAACCGCAAGGGCTACCGGGGTGCAGGTCAAACTCTACTCCATCATCTACGAACTCATTGATCAGGTGAGGGACTCCATGCTTGGCCTGCTTGATCCACTCACACGAGAAAAGGTGATAGGCCATGCGCTCGTGAAGCAGGTCTTCAAGGTCAGCAAAGGCAAGGTCGGCGGTTCCATCGTCACCGACGGACGCATCGTCCGCACAGCCCGCGCCCGCGTTCTTCGCGGCAAGCAGGCGGTCTATGACGGCGGCTTCCACACCCTCCGCCGGTTCAACGACGACGTCCAGGAAGTCCGCAACGGTCTCGAGTGCGGTATCCGCCTCGGCGACTTCACCGATTACGAAGAGGGCGACATCATCGAGTGCTACGAACTCGAAAAATTCGCCCAGGGACTCTA
>JANOZA010000223.1:0-2347 GCA_031429155.1 Verrucomicrobiota bacterium
AACTCGCCTGGCAGCGCGATCCGCAGCCGCTCAGCGTCGCGCAGGTGCTGGAGATCTTCCGCCGCAAGACCTCGCCCGCTTTCTCAGTCGCCCTGCTGCTCGGTGCCGCCCACGCCGGACGGCTTGATGAAGTCGAGGACACACTCGTCTCCTTCAGCGAAGCCCTCGGCATCGCTTACCAAATCCGCGACGACCTCGACGACCGTGCCGAAGACACCACGCCGGAAGCGATGGCCGTGCATCCGAACATCATCGAAGCCACCGCCCGCGAGCGATTCAAAGGCAATATGAAGGAGTCCGTGGAAAACGTGCTCATGCTGCTGGAGCGATACAAGGATCAGAGCATTCGCGCACTTCAGGATTTGGATAACGCCAACCTTAAGGGGCTGCTGCGCCGCATCGTCGGCAAGATGTTCAACGAACTCGAAATCAAAGGCTGGTGCCGGGAGTTTGAAGTGAAGAACGGAACGACGGCTGGCTGACTGGGAAATCTTGTGTAAGCTCCCGCCCGTATGAGCACACTCACCATTACGCTGGAGGACAGCGAAGCCCGTCTCCTGGAACTGGCTGCCCGCAAGGAGCACCAGCCTGTGGAAGCATGGGCGCGTGTCCGTTTGCGTCGTGCCGCAGGCGATCTCCTGCAGAACGGCGAAGAACCGGCAGCCAGGTTCGCGCCCTCTCCTGAATGGCTGGCCCTGTTTGGGGCATGGTCCGGGGATGATTCTATCACGCTTCCGGCCCGCAGTCCCGTGCGGGAGATTCCTTCGCTGGACTGAATCATGGCATGGTTTCTCGACAGCAATGCCGTGATCCACTGCCTGAGAAAGGCAGGCAGCTCAGTCGGCGAAAGATTGCAGAGGGAAGTGGGAGTCGTGCCTGTGTTTCTGCCGCTTCAGGTTCTGGCGGAGTTGAGGGTGGGTGTCGCCAAGTGCGCGGCACCGGAACGCAGGGGGCGGGAACTACAGGCATTTGTCGCGCCCATGCTCATCGCCTGGCCGGATGCGGCGGTCGTGGAGCATTATACTGACATTCGGGTATCTTTGGAGCGCGCTGGAAGCGTGATCAGCGAGGCTGACCTCTGGATCGCGGCGACAGCACGGGCGGCCGCAGGCATTCTCGTCACTCACAATACCTGCGAGTTCCTGCGCGTTCCCGGCCTGGCGGTGGAAGACTGGCAATTGCCACCGGTTGAAACGTCGCCTGCGGCGTCATCGTAACTTCCGGATCATGAATTCCGCTGAGACGATCCTGACATGGTGTTCCGCCGGGGTGCTGATCGCTGCGCTGGTGCTGGTTCCCTATTCCCTGCAGGACAACGAGGCACCGCGGCGGAAGCGGGAGGTGGCAGGAGGGATCGACGCTTGGAATGAAGCTCGTTTGTTGGCGGATGAACGGGTCGCCGGGCGCGGCGGGGCGGGGGAGGTAACAGTCATCCGTCCGGAGATGCCAAAGCCAATGTTTGTGGGCTCCGGACCTCCGCGTGACGATGGCCCTCCCAACCTTGAGCCGGGCAAGGTTCGACCGGTGCTGGAGGTTAGCATCCCTCGCCGGGTGAGCCTTTTGTCAAAGGGCGTGCAGGTGACATCCAGTGACGTGGCCCCACTCGGCGACCTCAGTTTAATAACCGACGGGGAGAAGAACGGGGATGACGGCTACTACGTGGATATCCTGCCGGGTATTCAGTGGGTGCAGCTCGACCTCGGCGAGACACGCGAGATTTGGCTCCTGTGGCTGTGGATGTTTCACATGCAGGGCGTGATCTACAAGGACGTGATCATCGAGGTCGCGAGTGATCCGGGGTTCTCAGATGCACGGATCATCTTCAACAACGATCACGACAATACTTCGGGCATGGGAATCGGAACCAACGAATCGTGGATCGAGACCAACCACGGTCATGCCATTCGGGCCAACGGCGTGCGCGGGCGATATGTCCGGCTCTACAGCAATGGCCGAAGCATAGACGACACCAATCAGTGGATCGAAGTGGAAGTCTATGGCCGCCGGACGTCGGCCCGTCAGGTGCCGGACGACCGTGACCTGTTCATTTCGCCGCCGACCCGCGCACGATAGCCCTGACAGCGGTGTGGATGACGTTGTTGCCGTCACTGTCGCGCCAGACAGCGACCATCCAGGTATCGCCGGGGCGGGGCTGCGGGCCGCCGAAGGTGTAATGTTTGCCGCTGATGGAGAGGGTGTCGGTCCCGTCGCTCTTGGTGCGCGTTCCGGCGAGGAGCGCGGCTTCTTCCAGCTTGAGCAGGGAGACGGCGGCGTTGCTGTTTGTTTGCTGACTGACGGCGAAGTCCTTCACCTTGCCAAGCCACAGGGCGACGGGCGCGCGGGGCTG
>JANOZA010000224.1:0-6379 GCA_031429155.1 Verrucomicrobiota bacterium
CGGAGAGCAGCGGGGAGCGGAGCGACAACCAGCCTCGCGCCCTGCGCGGCGGCTCGTGGTTCAACGCGGCCAGGTACTGCCGCTCGGCGATCCGCGACTGGTACGAGCCCGAGTTCTGGATCGGGCACGTCGGGTTCCGTCCTGTGCTGGTTCCCGGTCCTCCAGACAAGAAACAGCCAAGCGGAGCGGGAGAGCCGCAGTGGAGTGCGAGGGACGAGCACGGAACAGGCGGCTCTCCGGCGCAGCGCCCAGCAACCGGAAAAGCCAAAAAGAAATCCGCGAAGCGGACGAAAAAAATTTTCTGAAAAATGACACCCTTCCTTTTCCACAGCCATGGATGACAAAGTGCTCAATCTGCCCGACGGGGAGTTCCCGAGCCCGGATAAAACCTGGGCCGAAGTAACAAAGGTCGTCACCGGCACCCCGCCGACTCAAGGCGAGAAAGACAAACTCCTCGCCACCGCCATCCCGCGCGACATCGCCAGCGCATTCCCCACACTGCGCCAGCTCCATCTCTGGGGAATGGAAAAGCTGGACGACGCCACCGCAGCCACGCTCCCCGCAACCCTCGAAACGCTAGACCTGCGCAACTGCCGCAACCTCACGACCCTGCCCCCGCTACCCGCCACGCTGGAAACCCTCGACCTCGGCGATTGCGCCCGATTTTCCACGCTACCTGCGCTGCCCGCAAAGCTCAAAGAACTCTACCTCAACGACACCGCGCTCACCACCCTGCCCGAACTCCCCAAAACGCTGGAAGTCCTCGACCTCACCAACACCCAACTCAAATCCATCCCCGCCACCCTGCTCGACGCGAAGCAATACCCCAAACTCCGCGACCTGCGCGTGCCTGCGGGAGTCGAGATAGGCGGGCAAGCAGTGCCGGTGGACCGACTGCGCGAACTCAGTGGCAAGAACGCGCTCCCGTTCTTGAAGGACTGGCTGAAATCTGGCGAGCAAGGCTGGGACAAGACGCCATTTGTGAAAGTCTTTCTGCTCGGCAACGGGCGCGCAGGCAAAACGCAAGTGTGCCGGTTGCTCGATGGTCGCCCACTGGAGAAACAGTGGGACTCGACGCACGGAGCGCAGCTTTCGTTTTTAGAGCCGGGCGGCGGACGCGTGGGACTGCCGGAAATCGGAGTGACGATTTGGGACTTCGGCGGTCAGGACATTTACCACGGTACGCACGCGCTGTTCACGGATTCACGGGCGGTTTATATCGTGGTGTGGACGCAAAAGGATCGCCCGGACCCGGACAGCAAAAAGCAATCGGTGCAATACTGGCTCGACTACGTATCGGCGATTTCGCGGGACGAACATGCAGGCGAAAAGAAGGTGCGCGTAGTGGTGGCGGAGAGTGAGTGCGTGGGAAAGAGCGATCCGTTCGCCGCAAATCCCGGCCTGAAAATCCCGGACAACCTCGAATGCACTATCGTAGGCTACGATCTGAAGCCCGGCGGAAAGGCAGCACCGGAGGAAACGGGCAGGGAACTTCTGGAGAAAATCCGCCCGCTCATCGTGGCGAAATCGAAGGACACCGGAGAATCCGTTGGAAAAGGCTGGGCCGCGTTGCGCGATTGGCTGCGGACAGCGGAACTGACGGAGGAGGAGCGGATCGTGGATGCGTGGAAATTTACGGAGTGGTGCGAGCGATTCGAGGTGAAGGGGGAAAAGCAAATCGAAGAAGTGCGGAAATACCTGCATCTCACGGGGACCATCTTTCACAAACAGGAGATGTTCGGAGGACAGATCGTGATCGACCAGCAGTGGGCGCTCGGCGCGATTTACACGATATTTGACCGGTCGAAGGCAAAGTTCCTCCGAGGGAAGGACCGGGACGGGAGCTTCACGACGGGGGAGATTCGGGAAAAGATATGGGGTTCGGAAATCAGCCAAAAGGAGGCGGATACGCTGATCTCGATGATGGTGGCGTGCAAAATTTGTTTTCCGTGGGGTGAGAAAGACGGCGAACCCGCGTGGCGGGCACCGGAGCTTTTGCCAGCCACGCGGCGGGAGGTGGAGACGAACGCTATCGACGTGGTGGTGGAGAATTATCCGGTCGCGTATCAACACACGTTTGAGTTTGAGTTGCTGCACGATGGGATATTGCGCGGCGTGATGTCCACGGTGGGCGGTGAGGCAGGGAAGAGCGCGTTTTATTGGCGGACGGGGTTTTTCGCGGCAGCGGAGAAACGGGTGGTCTATGTGATGGTTTCGGAGAATAAGCAGCAGACCGGCGCCGCCGGAACCATCTCGGTAAAGGTCTTCGCGAACGAAGCGAATGAGGCGGCGGGGATTTGGAACAAGGTCTGCGACATCCTCAACGCGCAACACCCGAAGGCAAAAGTCGATGGGATGAAGAAGGCGGTGGAGGATCGTTCTTTGGAGCTGGAAGCGGGCAGTGACCGCCTTGGGGAGCAGAGGTGGCGGTTTGAAGTGGAGCAGACGGGGGAACTCGATGATGAGGATAAGATGACGGTAGCGGTGACTACGATTTCGCCGGGAATGAAAGCGGGTGCGCCACCGCAGCAAGAGCCCAAGGTTTTCAAACTCCCTCCGACGAAGTTCATACGCGGACTCACCAACTACGCGTCCGGAAAGCATCCGGCTCCGGCTGAGTTTGAGGCGACTTGCAGCAGGTTCGGCGAGGAGCTGATGAGGGCATTCATCGACTTGGGGCCGACGCAGGCGATGAAGACCTGCACGACTTGGGCCGAGGCGATGGCTGAGCCGAAATCGGAGCGGGTGACGTTTCAGTTCAGCGGTGAACCGGATTTTCACAGTATCCCGTGGGAGCTGATGCAAACGCAGGAGGGTGTGTATCCAGCGCTGAAGTATCTATTCCGGCGAAGCGGGAAGTCGAAGGATGGCAATGTGGCGAGGGAGCCGGGAGCGGCCAGGCTGAAGGTGCTATGGGTGACGGCTCGCCCGCAGTTGCCCACTGGTGTGCCCGATACGATTCCCGTGGGATGCGTCCATGACCATGTAAAGGCGGCAATCGGGGCGGATGTGGAGATCGAGCATCTGAAGGACGGGACGTTTCAATCGCTGGCCGATGAACTCAAAAAGAACGAATACCATGTGGTCCATCTGGACCTTCACGCGGACTTGATGAGCTACGAACTGGTGAAGCTACTCGGCGAAGCGAAGCGCGCGGAAACTCAAGAACGAGGTGGAGGGCTTGGGGTGTTTGAGAAGTTTCCAGGAAAGAAGGCGGTGCTGCGGTTTTCGGACGGAACGGCGGAACAGAAGATCGTGCCTGTCACCGCGAACGAACTCGGGAAGAAACTCGCGAAAAACGGGGCCGCGCCCATCGTCGCGCTGAACGCATGTCGGGCGGCTGAAGTACCGGACGAAAACGTGCCCGCGCTCCCGTATTACTTGCTGGATGCAGGAGCGGCAGGCGTCGTGGCGTTTCAGGGCGTCGTATCGGTGGCGGCAGCACGGATATTTTTCGCGGAGTTTTACAAGACACTCAGCCCTTCGTGGACGGGCGATAAAGTGCTGACTGGCTGCGTGGACTTTGCGGTACGCGAGGGGCGGAAGGAGCTGGAGGAAAACGCGGCGAGGGGCGCGACTGTCCCTTTGAAAGACTGGTTCCTGCCAGTGTACTACGCGACGCACGACGTGGTGTTGTTCAAAACGAAATGATCGGTGCGGTTTTCTGGTTCGACACTCCGCCAATACGGGGATATTCTACCACCATGCCTGCTACTCTTGATGCTCTTTCTCACGATGCGCTCGTGCTGCCGCCCGATCAACGATTCGCTCTCGCATTTCGGCTGCTTTCCAGCGTGGAACCCGACCCGGAACCGGGGGCGGACGAAGCTTGGGAAGGGGAAATCGCAGACAGGATCGCGCGGTTCGACGCAGGCGAATCGAAGGCAGTCCCCGCAGCGGAGGTTTTCGCACGGTTGCGCCAGATAGCTCCGGGCAAATGAGAGGTGCGTTGGAGTTTTTGCCGGAGGCGATTTGCGAACTCGAAGAGGCTACCCGGTATTACGAACGGCGTGTTTCGGGCTTGGGTGTGCGATTTCGCGAAGAGGTGGAGCGTGTCTGTGCGGCGGTGGTGCGTCAGCCGCTCCTATGGCGGGAGCAGAGCGGCGGGTTTCACCGCGTGAACCTGCCGGGATTCCCTTTTTACATCGCCTATTTTATTCGTAACGAGTCGATCCTGATAGCAGCGGTGGCTCATGCGAGCAGGCACCCCGATTACTGGAAGCAGCGTGAGTCGGCAGACGAATGATCGGCATCGATGACGCAGACTGGGAGCCGCTCGCGGATGGGATTCCGGGATTTGGCAGTCTGGAAGATGTGGTGCCGCTGGACGTGATGCGGGTGGCGAAAGCCGGCGGGCAGTGGATTTTTGCAGAGGAAGTGCAGGCGGAATATATGCTCCAGGCAAAAGCCCGCGAATGGAAACCGGGGGCGGTGGCCCGGTGGCTGCGCATGGCGGTAAGGGTGCCGGTGGGTGGCGCGATTTCGCGAGGCGATTCGCTGGTGCTCGCTGCGTATCCGCTGGGGCGTCGATGGCATGGAGATGCGCGCTTTAAGCCAGCAAACCACAAAGGCGCAGCGGCGGACCGTGAGCGGAAGTCGCACCCCGGCGCAGAGGAGCGGGCATTTACTTCGGAGGCGGCGATGCACGAATGGATCGATGCTCTGGAGCATGATTTGTGGGAGAAAGGGAAGTTTCTCACAGCAGGCGTGTCTCGGCCCGGTGTGGAGATAAAGGCGAAAAATCAGGCTTCGGGGCGGAAGACGTTTGGGGTGATTTCGGGGCGGCTGGATGCTGTGGTGACGGAGCTTTTTGCGCACGAGTCGCTGGTGGAAATAGTCGGCATGGCATCGCGAGGGATGCTGTCTTGTGCTCCGAAGGATGCGATAAAGGCCGGCGTGTCGCCGGACATCGCGCTGCATGGCGAGGTGACGGAGCGCGCGGCTTCGCTGATGGGTGAGGCAATCATCCGGGCGCTGGCGGGACCGACGACGATGGAGTCCGCGGGCTGGCTGGACAGACCCGTGTGGAAGCTGGCCGACCGGATTTTTCGGAACCTCGTGTATGAAGAAAATCGGAAGAGGGGAGCGGTGACGGCGAGGGAATCCGCCACCGCTTTTGACGATGAATACGACGCTGAGAGTTGGCGCGATTAGTGACGCCACGCTGCGTCCTTTGTGTAGGACCAAAGCGGGATATACTCGTTTTCGGAGAACGTGCGTTTTTGGCGAGGAATGCTGCGAATGGTTGGGTCGAGAATCCATGTGACGCCGCCGGACTGCCACTCGAGCCATGCATGACTTTCGCGGGCTCCGCGGGAGAGTTTGCCAATGACAAAGCGGACGCTGTCATCACCAAGACGGGTGGCAAGCCAGAGGGCTTTGTCTTTGCAATCGCCATAGCCGGTGAGCTCGACTTCGTCGGCCGGGCGGGGAATGTACGGATGCGAGCGGCGGTAGCGGAAGCCATAGCCGATGCGGGTGAGACGCTCGACTTCAGCGAGTGTTGCGCGTTTTTCCGGCAAGGAGGCAAGAGTGATGCGAACCCGCTGGACGTGCGGTTCGTAGGGCGTGGAAGTAACGCGGGTGAGCCCCGGCGAAGCGGGTGCGATGGACAGTGTGAGCGCGAGCGCTGCGATGCGGATGATTGTTTTCATTCGCACGCTCTTGCGGTTTCCCCCGGCGCGACTCGTCGTCGGATGGACTACCGGGAGTTAGGGCGCTCGCTATCGGAGCCGGCAGTTTGCCGGTGTCGCGAAGGCAGCGGGGAGCTTACGCCTTGCGCTGTGGAGGAAATTGTTGAGGGCTCTTCGAAACTGGAAACCGCCTTGGCGAACTACGATTCGTCGCTCACAGCGCGTGCTTCAGTTCATCCAGCCATTTGTCATATTCTGCGAGGGCGCGGCGGGCTTCGCGGTCGGCGGCTTCGAGGGTGCGCTGGGCTTTGAGGAAATGAGCGGCGGTTTCTGCGGGGAGTTCGCCGTCGTGATGCGGTTGTCTCGCGAGACGCTCGGCGATTTTGCTGCCGTAACGGACAAGGAGATCGTCTTCCAACGAGAGGAAGAACTGTGCGCTTCCGGGCTGTCCCTGACGCGCTGCGCGTCCGACGAGCTGGCGGTCGATGCGGGCGCTTTCGTGGCGTTCCAGGCCGATGACGTGCAGCCCGCCGGCTTTTTCGCTTTCCGGCGGCAGCGGGATGTGCGCGCCGCGGCCGGCCATGTTTGTGGCGATGGTGACGACACCGGGCTCGCCGGCTTGATGCACGATTTCCGCTTCGTCGGCGTCCTGTTTTGCGTTGAGCAGGCGGAAGGGGAAACTCAGCGCCACGAGCAAATCGGCGAGCTCCTCGCTGTTTGCCACGGTCCGCGTGCCGACCAGAACC
>JANOZA010000225.1:0-2672 GCA_031429155.1 Verrucomicrobiota bacterium
GTAACCGTCTCAGCAATCCACAGAGCCCGGTGCGTGCGTTTCGCCGGGGTTGGCTGAGGGTGGCGGATGAGCACGTCCAATAGATTACAACGCGAGGCCCGCTGGAGGGCGATCATCAGGCGGCAGATGGCCGGCAACACCGGAGTGGCCGGGTTTTGCCGGCGGGAAGGGCTGGCGGTATCCACTTTTCACTGGTGGCGGCGACGGCTCGGCTCTCAGGTTAGGGAGAACGTGCAATGGATTGAGGCGGAGGATCCGGCACCGGTACCGGCAGTGCTGGCGGGAACAGGCCCTGCGGTGAGAGTGGGCACCGGCTGCGGCCTGTGCATTGAATTTGCCGTGCCGCCCGCGGCGGAACTTCTGTGCGCGGCGCTCCATGCGCTGCGCCTGCCGGAGGGACGGGCCTCATGCTGAGCATCGGCCCCGCCACTAAAGTGTACTTGGCTGCGGGGGCTACGGATCTTCGCGCCGGCTTCGATCGCCTCAGTGTGCTGGTGCAGTCGGTGCTCGAACAGAGCGCGGTGAGTGGTCACCTTTTTGTCTTCTGCAATGCGACGCGCACCCGAATCAAGATACTCTACTGGGACGGGAGCGGCTTATGGCTCCTGACAAAACGGCTGGAGCGGGGCCGGTATGCATGGCCGGCGGCGGCGGCGTCCGCGCCGCGCCGCCTGACACTTGCGCACAGTGAACTGCTGCTGCTGCTCTCCGGCATCGATCTGGCCAAAACGCAGCGCCGCGAATGGTGGCGGAGGGAATAGGAGCGAAGACCGGTGCCGCCCGCTGCCGCAGGAGCCCGGCAGCGCGCACATGGTGCGCAGAAGCAGCGCGGCGCCGGCGCGGGAAAATGCTAAAACTTCTCCGCCCCGTGCCGGAAAGTATAAATATACTAGCAACACAATATTGTGCTGGAAAATGTCCTCTTTTGAGGGCATAAGACGGACGTGAATGCCGCCGCACTTACCAGTGAAATCCAGCCGCTGATGGAACAGCTCACGGAGCCGGTGCGCGCGGGGATTGATGCCCTCATCGCGAAGCTCACCCGGCACATCAACGATCAGGAAAAGCGCATCGCCATCCTGGAAGAGCAGCGGCGGCTCGATGCCCTGGCCCGGTTCGCATCGAAAGCCGACCGCATCCGCGATCTCAATCCCAACCAGCTCGAACTGCTCGCGCTGGAGCCCGGGCTCAATGAAGTCGAACTGGAAGCCGTCCTCGCCGAAACGCCCGCGCAGCAGCAGGCCGAAGCCCCGGCCATCGAGGCGCAGGTCAAAGCCAAACGTTATAAACTCAAAGCCCATCCCGGCCGCGAGCTCCTGCCCGCCCATCTGCGCCGCGAAGACATCGTCATCGACGAACCGCCCGCGCCGCTGCCCGGCGGCCTCCCGCCGCAGGAACTGCGCCGCGACATCACCGAACGCCTTGCCGTCGTCCCCGCCGAATACTACGTCGAGCGCATCACCACCGTCAGTTATATCTTTCCCGGAGAACCTGACAAAGGCGTGCATCGCGGGGCCGGACCCGCCGCTCTGCTGCCCAAAAGCATCCTCGGCCCCTCGGTGGCCATCGACTTTGTGATCGCCAAGTACGCCGACCATCAACCCGTTTACCGCCTCGTGATGGCGCTGGCCCGCGACCACGGAATAGAGCTTTCCTATCCAACGGCGGACCGCGCCGTCATTGACACCGCAGCGCTCACCATTCCCCTCGCCGGCGCTCAACTGAGCGAACTCATCGCCGGTGATTACATTCAGGCCGACGAGACGCGCATTCCGGTGATGGACCCGCGGGTAAAAGGCAAAACGGCCACGGGATTTATGTGGACCTACAGCCACCCGCGCGGGCAGGTGGTGTACCGCTATCATCCCGGACGCGGCGGCAAATACGCCCGCAGCGACCTCGACGGCTTTGCCGGCTGGCTCCAGAGCGACGGTTACCAGGTCTATCAGTCAGTGGCCGCTTTGTTTGGCGAGAGCGTCCGGCACTGCGCGTGCCTCGCCCATGTGCGCCGCAAGCTCGTCGAGATCGTCCGCGCCAACCAGGATGCCGCCGGGTTCAGCGCTATCGTCGCCACCGCCACCGCGCTCGTCGCGAGGATCGGCGAACTCTACGATATCGAGCGCCAGCTCAAAGAAAGTCAGGCCGGCGACCTTGCGCGGCAAAAGACCCGCGCCGAGCGCAGCCTGCCGCTCTTTGACCAACTCATGAGTGAAATGAACGCCGCCGCCCTTGATGAAAACATCCTGCCCGGCAGCGCGCTGGCCAAAGCGTGCCGCTACGCGCTGCACCTGCGGGCGCAGTTGCGGCGCAGCCTTGAGAACGGCATCACCGAAATTGATAACAACCGCTGCGAGCAAAGCATTTGCCTCAGTCGCCGCCCCTCGGCTCCTTCGCCCTTCGGGCAGCCTGGGCTGGCTGTCTCAGCCCCTGCCAGGGGCCTCGGCTGGCCCATCGCGCTGGGGCGGAAGAACTGGCTGCACATCGGCGCCCCCGGCGCGGCGCCATCGGTCGCCGCCATCATCAGCGTCGTGGAGAGCTGCAAACGGATGGGAATAAACGTGCGCACCTACCTGAGCGACGTCCTCCCGCGCCTCGCCGCCGCCCACCCCGATCAAGTCGCCGCCCTCGCCGCAACGCTGACCCCAGCGAAATGGCTCGCCGCCCGCCGCCCG
>JANOZA010000226.1:0-4650 GCA_031429155.1 Verrucomicrobiota bacterium
TCCTGTCAGCGTCACCGACGGCTCGGGAATCACCGTGAACTGCGCGTTGGCCGGAGACCAGCGACCGAGGGAGCCGCCACCATTAAGCGTCCAGCTTTAATTTTCCATGACCCGAAAGCTGATTCCCGCCGGAGCGCAGCCAGGCTTGCGGCGCTCGCGCTACGGCCGCAGGAACCAGCGGCAGCGGACGAAGAAACGAGTGGCGGCGGGCGGATTCGTCAGTTTGCAGGTGAAGGTCTCGGTGTCACCGTTGGCGACGCGGCTTTCGATGATAATGGCGGCGTCGGTCCAGGTGCCGAGGTCGGTGGCGGTCTGGAGGACGAAGTCAGCATCGTCGGCGGAGAGGGCGCGGGTGATTTCAATAATCCAGTCGCCGTTAGCAGCCCGCTGCACGACGGGGAGCCGGTCGAGCGCAGGCTGAGCGGGGTCGCTGCCGCTGCCGTATTCCACGAGAGGGAGCATGCCGTCCTGATCGCCATCCTCGGCATCGGAGGCGATGCCAGCCGCAGATTTCCAGGTGGCGTAACCGGTGCCGTCGGTGCCGAGTGGAGTGCCGTTCGCTGCGCCGGAAGCGCGCCAGTTCAGCGGCGCATTGAGGTCGGTGGCGGCGGCGGGTTTGAAAAGAACGAGACTGCGCCCGCTGCCGTCGGCCTCGGTCGGCCAGAGGCCGGTGGTGCCGTAGGTGAAATTTAAAATCACCGCACCGGCGGCGGATTCGAGGCGGATAAGTTCGCCGGCATTTTCCAGGCGGTCGTTGAGGTATTCCCCAGCGATGGAGGCATACGGAATCTCCGGATGCCGCACGGCGAAGGCGTTGCGGTTGCTGACGATGATGACACGCTGGCTGGACGCGAGGATGGTGTTCAGCGGGAAGGTGAAATCAACGCCCGCGGTGAAGCGGCTGCCGGACAAATCAATGCTGCCAGAGGAGATGTTCATAAGTTCGATGAACTCGAACTCATCGGAATTGGTGAAGCCCGCGACCTGCTCCGACAGTGTGGGATCAGCAGGGTGGTAATTCAATTCGGTGACGATGATATTCCCCGCCGCTGCTGGCGTGCCACTGAAGTAGTAACCGGTGGAGGGGGCGCTCCAGCCGGAGGAGGGGACGACGGGGGTGGTGGAGATTTTGGCGCGGGCCACGAGGAGGGTGCTGCCGGCGACGGTGGCGGAGGCTCCGCTGGCGAGTGTCTGGGCGGTGGGTCTGATGCCGCCGCCGGGCAGGCGGGGGTCGGTGCCGTCGGTGGTGTAATAGATGGTGCCCTGGGTGGCGGTGAGGGTGACGCTGGCGGTTTGTCCGCCGGCGGGCGTGCGCACGGGGCGCGGGACGAGTTGGGATTCGATCCATGCGGTGCGGTTGGTCAGCCATGTGCGCATGATGTCCATTTCATCGCTGAAGGTGGCAGTGGTGCCGGCGTCGGGGCCGTCGCGCCAGGTTTGGGTGGGCCACTTGGAAAGGTTGCGGGCGGCGGCTTCTGCGATCTCGCTTTCAAACTGGGTGACCAGACCGGTGAGGTTGGCGTTGGTGAGCACGCCGTCGCGGAGTGCAAACCAGCGGTCCACAAACTGCTGACCGAAGTCGGGCTCGGTCCAGAGAAACTTCCACCAGCCCCAGGTCATGATGTCCGTGGCGGGCTGCGTGGCGCTCCAGCCGGCGAAGGCGGTGCTGCGGGAATCAGTGGAGCCCATGGTGCGGTCGAAGTCCCAGATGGGGCCGGCGATGAGTTTGCCGAGGCGGGGCTTGTGCATGTAGGTGCTGAGGCGGAAGCAGTCGGCATTGGCAGCGAGGATGTTGAGGAGGCCGTGATCGACCCATGAGTCGCGATCTATGTAGTCGGTGTAGTGGAGGCCGGTGGCGGGGTTGGTGCGGTTGGTCTGCACGACGGCATCTTCGAATGCCTGGATGTAATTGCGAATGTAGGCGGACTGCTGCGCGGGGATGGCGGGGCCGCCGGAAACCTCCTCGGGGTAGCCGTAGTTGAGTTTCACCTCGGTGCCGAAGGGTTCGGTGCCGGGGAAGTTGCGCGTGGTGCTCCAGCCCACGGTGCCGGGATCGAGGCGGTCCACTTTGACAATGTAGCCACCGGTCACGTCGTCGCCGGTGAGGTCATTTTTGTCGAGGCGCTCAACAGGGATGCGGTCGCCGCCGCGCTCGGGTTTTTCCATGATGGCATAGACGCCCATGTAGTCGCCGGGGTAGTCGAGGGTGCCGTCGTTGGTATTGGCAAAGACCTCGACGAACTTCCATCGCGGGGCCCAGCGTCCGATGCGGTTGCTGAACTCATACATGAAGGGATTGCGGATCATGCCGCGGTCGAAATCGTAGTTGCTCTGGAGGATCCAGTCGGCCTCGGGGGCCATGCCCAGTGGGGAGACGGGCGTGTCTTCGTTGGCTTCGTCCCAGGCTTCGATATTCATGGAATACTTTAGCCACCCGGCGGAGGACGACCCGCGCACGACCATGCGGCCCCGCGTGGCCAGCGCCGGCGCGTTGGTGAGGGCGGTGCGGTTGGCGGTGGCCGCGTTGGGCGTGAACATCGTCCAGAACATTTGCGTGTCCGCGTTGGGTTTGCCGGCGCCGAAGTTGTCCACGACGACCACGGGGAGGTTGGAGGTGAACGTCGCGGCGGCGGCTCCGAGTTTCACATAGGTCTCGGAATGCACCAGGCCGGGGGCGAATCCAGGAGTCGTCTCGATAGCCCGCGCGCGGATCATCGTCGTCGTGCTGATGGTGAGCGGCACGGTGTAGAGCGTGGAGGCGGCGGTCGGCTCCGTGCGATTCGTAGTGTAGCGAATCTGCGCCGTCGGCGACGCCGTGGTCAGCGTCAGCGAAACGGAGGCCGTGGAAAACGTCTGCGACGGGATGCTGAAGACAACATCGCCCGCAGGCGCGCCAGGGGTGGTGCTATTCTGAGCGCCGGGCGTGGGAATCTGGAAGGGCGCGTAGGTGCCGCCGCTGGCTGGAAGCGTCAGGCCGTAGGACCAGTACTCAGGCACGACAGGATAGGCAGGAGACCACTCTTTCACGATGGTCGTGGCGTTGGGCTGCACGAGCGCGAGGTATTCGCCCTCCGCGGCGAGGCGGAAGTTCGTATGCAATTGCTGCCCGCTCACCGCGCGGTCTTTGTTCGAGGCAAACACGACGAGGAAGCCATTCGCCGGGATGATGGTCGGCGTGGGAAAGCGCCACTTGTTGAGCCGGGCGGCATTGTCCGAAAGGTAGTAGCCACCGATATCCACGGCACTGGCGGCGGGATTGTGAAACTCGATCCAGTCCTGCGGCGAGCCATCGCTGTCGCAGTGCGGGTGCGGATCATCGTTGTCCGTACCGGGGACGAACTCATTCAAATAGACTGTGACGGGCGTGAATGCCGTCGTCGTAAATGTCGCCGTGGACGGTGCCCACGCGGTGCCCGCGGCGTTGACAGCGCGGGTGCGGAAATAGAACGGCGTGGTGGCGGTGAGGTTCGTCACGAGGCTGCTGAAGTCGCCCGCTTGCAGACCGGCATCCGACGAGAAAGCCCACGCCGCGACATTCATGCCGCCGTCCGCCGGGCCGTAGTAAATCGTGACGGTCGTCGGCGCATTGCCAGTGCTGGTTAGGCGACCGTTGAGGTTCGCAGAGAAGGCGTTGATCTGCGTGGCGGCGAGATTTTCCACCACCGGCAAAGCGGCGACTGGTGTGGTGAAAGTGGCCGTCGCCGGAGCCCACGCGCTGCCGCCTTCGTTTACTCCAAAGCCGCGGAAGTAATACTGCGTGCCCGGCGCAAGCCCGCCGAGCACTGCCGTCGCCGTGGTGTTCACGCCGCCGAGTGAAACCTGATGCTGCCATGCTGGCCCAGCGGTGCCGCCGTCCGATGCGCCGTAGTAAAGAGTGACGATGGGCGTCCTGCCGCCAGTGTTTGTCACCGTGACTCCCGCGCGGGCAGTGGCGATCGTGAGTTCAGTGGCGGCCAGGTTTGTCAAAACAGGCGGCCCGACCGGGGTGGCGAATTCCAGAATTGGCGACGCCCACCGGCTGCCCGCAGTGTTCTGAGCGAAGCAGGTGAAGTAGTAGCGCGTAAACGGGACGAGACCGGCAAGCCCGGTGGTGAAGGCTCCGGTCCGCGGCCCGAGATTCACGGAACTCTGCCAGCTCCCGGGAGTGGTGCCGCCGTTCGTCGTGCCGTAGTAAAGGGTCACGTTAGGCGTGTTGATGCCCACGTTCGTGATCGTCCCGCCCACCGTCGCACTGATGGCGGTGATGGCGGTGGCTGCACTGTTGCTAACAAGCGGCACATTCGGGTCGTCCGGGGTGACAAATTCCAAAATGTTCCCGGCCCAACTGCTGCCCGCAGTGTTCTGCGCAAAGGAGGTGAAATAATAGCGCGTGAGCGGCAGCAGTCCGGTGATGCCGGTGGAAAAGGCCGCCGTCTGCGGCCCGAGATTCACGGAACTCTGCCAGTTCGCGATCGTCGTGCCGCCATTCCCGGTTCCGTAGTAAATCGTGACGTTCGGGGTATCAACGCCCACGCGGGTGATGCTTCCTCCCACCGTCGCACTGTTGGCCGCGATGCTGGTCGCCGCCGTATTCGACACCAGCGGGGCATTCACATTGCTGTCCCGATAGAACATGATCTCCTGGATGCCCGAGTTATTCGTCGCGCCGGT
>JANOZA010000227.1:0-1685 GCA_031429155.1 Verrucomicrobiota bacterium
TCGCGCCGGTGCAGCGGCCCATGGAATCGAACGCGCGAGTCTGCGTGTTCCCGATGCCGTCGGTGCTGCTGACCATGCGGCCCGCGGCGTTATAGACGGCATTGCGCGTGAAGGTCTCGGCGGGCACGCCGGCCAGCGTGGAGTGCGCGGTGACGGTGCAGAGCGTGACATTGTCGCAGGCATCGCGCACCACGCTCAGGGTGCAGGCGCCGTCGGTGCAGGCAGACGGGCGGCCCGCCGTGTCGCGGGCGATGCTCAGGAGGAGGTCGCCGTTATTGGTTATGCTTTGTACGAGGCCCGCGGGCGAACGCTGAATGATGGTCGTCTCCAAAGGATGTGGCCCCGGCGCGCCCGGCGTGCGGCGCTCTACGCTGAACACATCGTCCCGGGTGATGACGGCGAAGAAGGGACTGGCCGAGCGGTTGGCTTCCGCGCCGGTGCCTTTGGTTTTGATCGCGACGCCGTTCGGGAGCGGCACGACGGCCGTGATGTTATCCACATCTTTTGTGACGATCGGATTGTTCGTCCGCATCCCCAGCTCCGGCCCCCATCCGCCGGTGTTCGGTCCACCGCCGCCGCCGATCTCGCGCTTGGGATTGTTGGTGGTCGTCTTGTTCGGCTTCTTCTCGCCCGGCAGGCCCTTCTCATTGATGGCCACGCCGAGGGGAATGATGGGAACGCCGTTCTCGCCGCCGCCACCGCCCACCGCGGCGCTGATGCCATCGAAGCCGGTCGTGTCGGGTCCACTGCCGCCGCCGACCTCGCGCTTGGGATTGTTGGTGGTCGTCTTGTTCGGCTTCTTCTCTCCGGGCAGGCCCTTCTCATTGATGGCCATGCCGAGGGGAATGGTGGGACCGCCATCATCGCCGCCCACGCCGTAGAGCACGCCATCGAAGCCTGACGTATCGAACACGATGGGCGGCAACTCGCGCTTCAGCAGCGTGACGTGGCCGGTCTTGGTGTGCTTCTTCCCCATTTCAATGTTTCCGAAGCCGCCGGGCACATCAATCTCCTCGCCGTAGCGCGTGGTGGTGACGACGCCGGTGATCTCGTTGTAAGTGCAGCGCGTTTCGTTGCCCATTTCATCGAAGCTGGAAACCTCACGCCGCCAGACGTCGTGGGTGAAGGTGCATTCCGGGCTGACCTCGCCGGGAGGAGCCAGGGTGCGCGCGCGTGTCAGTTGGCTGGCGGCATTGTAGCGGTATTCCGTCGTCACTGCGCCCGGGGTGCCCGCGCCGCCGGTGACCATTGATTCCGGCCGCCCAATGGCATCGAAAGCGAAATCGCAGACGGCATCCGTGGCCTGGCCGCGACACTCGGCGGGCACGCTGACGCGCACACATTCACCGGCGGAGTTGAGCGTATAGTCGCAGACCTCAAAGCTGCCGAGATTGAGCGCATCCGGCGCGGTCGCGCCCGGGGGCACGGTCACGGGGTGCTGCTCGGTGGCCTCCTGGATGAGCTGGCCGCGCGCATCATAGACGCGAAATCCGGTGTAGTGAGGATTCGCCGCCACCAGCGCGCCGGTGGCGTCCCGGTGATCGAGATCGCAGCGGAAGGGCAGTCCGCCGGCATCATACTCCTGCGTGCAAACCACGCGCTCCGCAGTGGCGGGCGACGTGCCCAGCGGCGGCGAGGCGAAGCTCACTGGCTGGTCGCAGGCATTGTAGCTGATGAACGATTCG
>JANOZA010000228.1:0-5652 GCA_031429155.1 Verrucomicrobiota bacterium
GGTCCGCGAAGTGGACAGCATCATCACCGGGCGGGCGGATTTTATCGTGACTCTGATGTGGTGGAATCTGACGATGATCGTTTTCAACATGCTGCCGGCATTCCCGATGGACGGTGGCCGGGTGCTGCGGGCGTTTCTCGCCATGCGGATGGACTACGCCAAGGCGACGCGCTGGGCCGCTACTGTGGGGAGAGTCATGGCGCTGGTATTCGTCTGGTATGCCATTTTCGTCGTTACCCATCCGATGCTGATCGTCATCGCGTTTTTCGTGTGGGTGGGCGCCGGTGACGAAGCGGCGGCGGCAGAGCAAAAGGTCCTCCTCGACGGCGTGCTGGCGCGCGATGCCATGATTGTGGACTTCCGCCGGCTGGATCCGGACGATACGTCGGGCACCGTGGCTCAGATCATTCTCCAGGGCTGGCAAACGGGCTTTCCTGTCCTGTTTGACGGGGCTTTGGTGGGCATCGTAACGTGGCAGGATGTCATCTCTGGCCTGAATGTGGGACACACGGTGGCGGTGAACTCCTTCATGCGGCATCCCGTGCCGTCATGTTTGCCGGGTGACAGTCTCGAATCTGCGCTCGAAAAGTTGAGGGACTCCGGGCTGCCGCTGCTGCCGGTAGTGGAAGACGGGCGGCTGCTGGGGCTCGTGACGCCGGAGAATACCGTCGAGTTCATTCAAATCCGACGCGCGCTGGAAGGTAAGCTCACGAAGTGATCATCAGGCTTCCAGTTGCTTGGTCGCGGCCCGGTCAGGTGCTGATTCCTTGTCCCTGTCGGATTCCCGGCGCTCACTGAGAAGCTGCGCCAGCCGCTCGCGGAACACTGCGGGCGTCAGCGCCTGGTAGAGATCTCCTTCAGCGCAGATGGAAATCTGGCCGGTCTCCTCGGAGACGACGACAGCGATGGCGTCGGTCTGCTCCGTGATGCCCATGGCCGCGCGGTGCCGCAGACCGATGGATCGGTCGGAAAGTTCGCGCTGACTGACCGGGAAGACGCACCCTGCTCCCTGGATGCGGCCATTCCTCAGGACCATGCCGCCATCGTGCAGTGCGGTCTTGGGATGGAAAAGAGTGATCACGATTTCGGGCGTGAATTTGGCATCCACTTCCACACCGGTCTCCACGAATTGATCAAGGTCCATGCCTCGCTCGAAGGCGAACAAGGCGCCAAACCGCTTTGCGCTGAGTTGCTGGACAGCCTCCTCCATAAGATCGAGGAACTCGGAACTGGTGCGTCGCGTGGAGAACAACTGGTGGCTGCCGAGACTGATGAATGCGCGGCGCACTTCCGGCTGGAAGATCACCACCAGCATGAGCCCGCAAAAGAGAGCGAAGCTGCGGATGAGTTCCATGTGCAGCAGGTGGGAAATCATGAGCAGCGCCGCGACGATGGCGGCGATGACCCCGAGCAACTTCGAGCCGCTGGCGTAGCGGAGATAGCGCCACGACACGACCAGAGCGCCGGCCATGAGGAGCACCTCAAGGATCGGTCGCCAGTTCTCTGTCAGGAAGTCGCCCATTCGATTTAAGGCTAAAAATACGGCACTTGCTGGATGTCGCCACTAATAGATGCGCGCGAGGCGAAGTTTTTTATCTGACTGAATGACTTGGATCGCCCGGAAGTCAGCAACCGCCGACGATTATCCCGTCCAAATTGACCTCCTGCCAGGCTCCGGGTGCCAGGTCGCCCAGTTCCAGCGCTCCGATTCCCGTCCGGTGCAGGGCGGTGACCGTGCAGCCCTGGCTGGCGAACATGCGGCGCACCTGGTGATACTTGCCTTCCCGGATGTGAAGCCGGGCGGTGCGGGGACCGGTAAGCTCCAGCTCTGCGGGCAGACAGGGCCTGGTTTCCCCGTGCAGCAGTAGAGTCCCGGCTGCGAAAAGCTCAGCGAGTCCATCGGGCACGTCCCGGTCCATGGTGGCCTCGTAGGTTTTCAGCACGTCGTGTTTTGGCGAAGTCAGGCGATGCACGATGTCGCCGTCGTCGGTGAGGAGAATGAGGCCGCTGGTTTCCTTGTCGAGCCGGCCCACGGTGACGGGCGCGGGCTGACGCCGCATCCATGACGGCGGGAGGAGGTCGTAGATCAGCGGGCCCTCCGCGGGATTGTGCGAACAGGTGCAGCCTGCGGGTTTGTGGAACGCGACGAGCAGCCCTGCTGGAAACGCCACCGGCTTTCCGTCCACAAGCACCGCGCCGGGTTCGAGACGCTGCTCCGGCCTGGTCACCGCCGCGCCGTCCAGCGTGACGCGCCCGGCCTTTGCCCACGACTGGGCCTCACGCCGGGAGCAATAGCCGAAGCGGGAGAGGAGTTGGTCGAGACGGAGCGGAGCGGGCATAGCGGCTCCATGGCATGGATTTTTCCTGGTGTCATCCGCCGCGAGGCTGGTTATCTGGATCATGCTTCTCTACAAATTGAACAACCAACTGATCGCCGTGAACGGCGACCGCGCAGTCCGGCTCTCCGGACTCGGCATGGACGATATTTTCATGGCTGCTGACCCCGCCGGGCTTTTGCGCGCCGCTGTGGAGCAGGGCGATGCCGTTTCGTTGCCGGATAACACCCAGCCGGCTCAGCCGCCCCTCGGTTCTCAGGAAGTCTGGGCGGCCGGCGTGACTTACTATCGCAGCCGCGTGGCGCGGATGGACGAGTCGAAGGAGGCGGGAGCCTCGGTGTTTTACGACATGGTGTACGAAGCGGCGCGGCCGGAGTTGTTCTTTAAGGCTACGGCACCGAGGGTGCGAGGGCATCGCGAAGGCGTCCGCATTCGCAGCGACGCAACATGGAGCGTGCCCGAGCCGGAACTGACTTTGGCCATCAACTCCGCGGGCCGCGTCTTCGGATTCACGATCGGAAATGACATGAGTTCCCGCGACATTGAGGGCGAGAATCCGCTCTACCTTCCGCAGGCGAAAGTGTATCGCGGCTCGTGTTCGCTGGGGCCATGCCTGTTGATCGCAGACGGGCTATCTGCGGAGACTGGCATTCACCTGAGTATCGCTCGCGGCGGGGCGGTCGTTTTCGAGGGCAGCACGGCGGTGTCGCAGTTGAAGCGCGGCTTTGACGAACTCGCCGGCTGGCTGTTCCGCGACAATGAATTTCCCCAGGGCTGTCTGCTGCTCACTGGCACAGGACTCGTGCCGCCAGGATCGTGGACGCTGGAGCACGGCGACATCATTACCATCCGCATTGATGGCATCGGTGCGCTGGAGAATACCGTGGAGGCCTGAATCCATGCGCTGCTTCCTCACTGCCACGGATACGGACGCGGGAAAAACCTACGTCGCCTGCCTCCTGCTGCGCGCTTTGTGTGCGGCGGGCCGCGCAGCCGTGGGATTCAAGCCCGTGTGCTGCGGCAGCCGTCAGGATGTGGCGGAACTCATGGCCGCCGGCGCGCCCGGGCCGTCGGCTGACGAGATCAATCCCGTTCACTACAAGATGCCGCTCGCTCCACTCGCCGCAGGGATGCTGGAGAACCGTCCGTTTCCTCTCGAAGCCGTGCTCGGCGCGTGGCGGGCACTTTCTGCGAAGCACGCCGACATCATCGTCGAAGGCGCGGGCGGCTGGGAGGTGCCGCTCACGGCTGAACTGACGGTTGCCGATCTCGCTGCGGAACTGGCGCTGCCCGTCATCGTCGTGGTCAACAACCGCCTCGGCGCGCTCAACCACACCATTCTCACCGTCCGCAGCATCCGGCAGCGCGGGCTGACTTGCGCGGGCATCATTTTAAATTACGTCGCCGACTCCCGGGACACGGCCAGCATTTCCAACGCCGCCATCCTTCGCGCCGTGCTGCCTGACGTACCGGTGCTGGCCGAAATCATGCACGGCGAGACGGAGTTGAGTCTGGAGACTCTGGCACCGGGATTTTGAGCATTCCGGACCGGCATTGTCGTTTGCCGCCCGGTTATTCCTGACCTACGCACCGCCCCCTGAATTCCCCGAACCGATGACCGTTACGCATCCTTTTCTCGACAACGCATTCCACATCCGGTGGTCCACGCTCACCCCGGATCACGTGGTGCCGGACATTACGATGGCTCTCGAAGATGCCACTCAGCGGCTGGATGCGCTTTGCCGGACGGACCGCGGGCGACTTACCTTTGAGACGACACTGCTGGCGTTTGAGGAAGCACTTCAGCCGCTCAACGAAGCCTGGGGGAAGGTCAGCCATCTTGACGCCGTCTGCAATTCCCCGGCGCTGCGTGAAGCCTACAATGAGATGCTGCCGAAGGTCAGCGAGTTCTACGCGCGGCTGTATTTGAATGATTCGCTGTGGGATTTGTTCAAGACCTTCAGCGGCACGCCTGACGCCGCAAAGCTCACCGGTGTGGAGCGTCGGTTTTTCGACGAGACGATGGCTGAGTTCCGCTCCAGCGGCGCCGACTTGCCTGACGACAAAAAGAAGCGTCTTGAGGAACTGGAGGCTGAACTCGCGCAGGTGACGCAGAAGTTCACCGAGAATGTCCTCGACTCCACGAACGCATGGGAACTTATCGTCGAGGACGAATCCAAACTAGCCGGTCTGCCGGACTCGGCGCGCGCCGGGGCTCTCGCTGAAGCGAAGGCCAAAAGTCTGGGCTCGCCGGAAAAGCCCGTGTGGCGTTTCACACTGAAAGCCCCGAGCCTAACCCCAGTGCTGGAGTATCTCGACGACGACGCCATTCGCCGTCAAGTCTGGGAGGGCAGCGCCGGGGTGGGCCACACCGGTGAGTGGGACAACACCGCGCTCATCCGCCGCATCCTCGCGCTGCGGCACGAGAAGGCAGAACTGCTCGGAAAGTCCAACTTTGCCGACCACGTCCTCGACCGGCGCATGGCGAAACACGGCGCGAAGGCGCTCGCATTCGTCGAAGACCTGCACGGGCGCATCAGTCCGGCTTTCACGCGGCAGATTCGCGAACTCCAGGAGTTCAAAGCGGACGCCACGCATACCCGCAGCGGTCCGCTGGAGCCATGGGAGACGGGCTACTGGGCGGAAAAACGCCGCAAGGCGCTCTATGCTTTCGATGAAGAGGAAGTGCGTCCCTACTTCCCCATAGACGGCGTCCTCGGTGGCATGTTCCGGCTCTGTGAGCGGCTCTTCGCAATTCAAATCCAGGAGCGCCCGGCAGCCTTTGTCGAGCCGGGCGGCACCTGTCCCGAGGGAGCGGTGGAGGTCTGGCATCCCGAGGTCAAATTCTACGAAATCCGCAACGCCAAGGGCGTGCATCTCGGTTCCTTCTACGCTGACTGGCATCCGCGCGATGCCAAGCGCGGCGGTGCGTGGATGAACTATCTCAAGACCGGCCGGCCGCCTGGCGGTGCTGATGGTCACGACCGCGAGCCGCATCTGGGGCTCATCTGTGGAAACATGACTCCCGCCGTGGATGTCAAACCAGCGCTGCTCTCGCACAGTGAAGTGGAAACCGTCTTCCACGAGTTCGGACATTTGCTGCATCACTTGCTGGGCCAGGTGGAAATCAAGTCACTGAATGGCGTCAATGTCGCGTGGGACTTTGTCGAACTGCCCTCTCAGATCATGGAGAACTTCTGCTGGGAACGGAAGAGTCTCGACTTCTTCGCCCGTCACCATGAAACCGGTAAACACATCCCGCCGAAGCTCTTCAAAAAGATGCTCGCCGCAAAGAACTACCTCTCCGCCGTGACCA
>JANOZA010000229.1:0-5213 GCA_031429155.1 Verrucomicrobiota bacterium
AAGGTGCGTACGGACGTCGGCAACTCGCGCAATTTTTCCGAACTCAGCCCGGAGCAGGAGGTCACCATCGGCCCGCCGGACTAGCCCGGCGGAGGCAGGGGCGCGGGCCTCACGGTCCGGGAAACGGAGGCTGCCGCCGAAGCGGATGCCATATTGAAATGGGTCTGAGCTATCGAGCAGCAGTATCGCCTCGGCGTTCACCCATGCGCGTCCGGTGATGGTGGGAATAACGTGGTCGCCTTCCACTTCCACGGTGCCGGTGAAGACGGTGCCGAGGATGCTTTCCTGACGCCATTGCTGGCCGGGAGCGAGTTTACCGTCGGCGTGGAGGCAGGCGAGTTTGGCGCTGGTGCCGGTGCCGCAGGGGGAGCGGTCGTAGGCGAGGCCGGGGCAGAGGACGAAGTTGCGGCTGTGATTTTCCGGCGACTGCGGCGGGCCGAAGAGTTCGATGTGGTCCACTTCCGGAAATCCCTGCGTATTGACGGCCTGACGGATGCGCCAGGTGACTTCGGTGAGCTGTTCGACGTTCTCCAAAGTGAGTGACCACGGATGATCACCGACGAGGTAGAACCAGTTGCCGCTCCACGCGATGTCGCCGGTGACGGGGCCGAGGCCGGACACGTCCACTGTGACGGCTTTTGATTTTCGGAAGGATGGGACATTGCGCACGGAGACGCTGCCGTCGTCGTGCAGCGTGGCGGTGATGACGCCGACGCAGGTTTCGATGCGGTGCTCACCTGCCCCGATGCGGCCCATATGCGCCAGTGTGACAACGAGCCCGATGGTGCCGTGTCCGCACATGCCCAGGACGCCGACGTTGTTGAAGAAGATCACGCCGCAGCAGCACGTCGGGTCCGCGGATTCACAGAGCAGCGCGCCGACGAGCACATCCGAGCCGCGGGGTTCACAGACGACGGCGGATCGGAAGGCGTCGTGCTGCGTGCGGAAGATTTCCAGCCGCCCGGCGATGGGGCCACTGCCGAGTTCCGGCCCGCCAGCGATGACGACGCGAGTAGGCTCGCCGCCGGTGTGGCTGTCTATAATTGAGATGCGTTGGGTCATGCGTTGGGCCGCAGCCTTGCCGGCCAGAGAAATCACGCAAGCTGAATGGGGGCCGGCGTCGAGAGCGCATGACCTTCACTGCTCCGGAGTCGAATGCGAAGCGTCGGTGTGGCTGCGGAGGTTCAGGCGGTGAATGCGCTCATTAGCTCCGGGAAATGCACTGAAGACTGCCCGCCCCGCCGACCGAATGGAATTGTCCCTCCCAGGCAAGAAGTCCCACCTCCCGGCACACGGTGGCCGGGCTTCGGAAAAATCTGAAAATTCCCCGTGCCAAATGGCGTGAGTTTGTCTAGTCTCGCCCCTCCTTAGGGAAAACCCCGATACTCCTGGTGCTAAATATTCGTAATTCCAATGAAATGCCGGTCAGCCGCCGGATCATGCTGCCTGTCTTTAGGGCGGCGGCTGGGGCGTTGCTGCTGCACTTGGCTGCGGCACCCGCAGCATTTGCCGGGAGTGGACAGGATGGCATCGCGGAAAAAGAATTGGAACGTCGCCTTCAGTTGAAGGAGAAGGCGCTGCTGCTGGTGACGGAAGGAGACGCTCTGGCGGCGATAGGCAATCACTGCGACGCAGCGGATAAGTTTCACGAAGCCGCCGCCCTGCTCAAGCCTGGAGCGGCTGCGACTGAAGAACTGCGGACTGCAGCGGTTAAACGTCTCGCTGCTTCCGGTGTGGAGTGCGCGAGAGAACTGGCGGAGAATGGCGACTACGCGAAGGCGAATGCCCGACTGGCCCAGATCCTGGCCGATAACATGGCACCGGCGGACAAACCGGCGCTCACTTTGCAGGAGAATCTCAAGGATCCGGACCGTCATAATCCATCTCTGACACCGAGGCACGCGGCGGATACGAAGAAGGTGGCGCGGCTCTTGACGATGGCTGAGCATCAGGTGGAACTCGCGGACTACAGCGCTGCGGAGGCGGCTTATAATCAGGTGCTGGCCGTTGATGCCACCAACACTGCGGCGCGGCGTGGCCTGGAGCGCGTGCAACGACTTATTGTGGAATACAATAAGGCCGCACGGGACCACACCCGGGCAAAGATGCTCAATGAAGTGGACCGGATGTACGAGACGAAGGTGCCGGCGCTGTCCGGGGTGCGCCCCATGACTGGCAGCGGCGATGGAGGCCCCCTAATGACGGGCGGAAGCGTCCTCGCCAACAAACTGCACGGGCTCATTATCCCCCGACTGCAAATGTCGGAGTCGTCAGTCGCTGAGGCTGTAGCCTACCTGATGCGAAAGAGCATCGAAATTGATTTGGCGGAGCTGAACGAAAAGAAACGCGGGGTGAATATCATCTGGAATCCCGGCGCGGGCGGCGATGCCGCGACGAAGCCGGTGACCCTGGATATGCGAAACGTAAGCCTGGTGGAGGCGCTGCAGGCGGTGTGCCAAATGAGCGGCACGCGCATGAGCATAGATGGCTCGATTGTGCGCCTCTCCATGACCGGTGCCGGCGGACTGGAGACGCGGCAGTTCCGGGTGCCTCCGGGTTTCCTCTCCACTACCGCCACCGCCATGGCCAGTGAGGCGGCACCGTCTGATCCATTCGCCGCAGCTGGTACCGACACCAATAAGCCGAAAATCGGGCGATTGGGAGCTCAGGCATTTCTGGAGGGTAAGGGCATCCCGTTTTCCGAAGGCTCACGCGCCAGCTACAGCGCGTCTCAAAATCTCCTGACGGTGACGAACACCGCGGACAATCTGGACGCCATCACTGCGCTCGTAGAGAACATGACGAGTGCCGCCCAGCGCCAGGCGCTCGTAAATGTGGTGCTGCTCAAGTGCAGCGAGACGACACTGAAGGAAATCGGCGGGGAGTTTTTCCTTGAGCCATTCAGCACAGGCGGAGGAGTCTATGCGGCAGGCGGCACGGTGGGAAATTCGGCAATCGGAGGCACCGCATCATCCGGAACCAATGCATTCGGCAATAATTCTTTTTCGCCCATCCAGGTGCCTTTTGGCATCATCAAAGGCCCGGTGACGGCCGGCCTGCGCAGTTCTTATGAACTTACGCGTCAGCAGACCATTGATGATTTGATAAAAATATCAAACAACGGCCTCGGCGCGGTGAACTCAAACCGTTCTCCCTACATTGCCGGCCTCGGCGGCGTCTTCACCAATCCCCGGTTCCAGGCGCTGCTCCGCGGTCTCAATCAACGTAAAGGCGTTGACCTTTCCGTGGCCAATTCCGTGGTCGTGAAGAGCGGTCAGCGCGCATCCTCCTTCTCCGGAAGGAAATTCTGGTATCCCACGGAATTCGATCCCCCGCAGATTCCGCAAACGGTGGCCGCCCCCATAACGATCAGTCTTGACCCCATTACCGGGCTGCCAACCATCACCCAGGATCCGCTGGGACAGGCGCCAGTGACTCCGGCGACGCCGAATTCCTTCCAGGAAAAGGACATTGGCTCCAGCATCGAAGTGGAGGCCACCATCGGCGAGGACGGCTATACGGTGGACTTGAATCTCTCGCTGCTGTTCAGTGAATTCGACGGCTTCATCAACTACGGCACACCGATCACGGCTGACGGCGGCAACACAGTCCTGACGGACAACCGTATTATCCAACCCGTGTTTTCCAGGGCTTCCGCCACAGCGCAGGTCCTCATTTATGACGGACAAACAGTCGCCGTCGGTGGTCTCTCCGACTCCAAGACCACCAACGTTCAGGACCGGGTGCCAGGCTGGGGCCACCTTCCACTCATTGGGAAATTCTTCACTACCGACATGCAGGAGACCACCCGGACTGCGGTGGTTTATTTTGTCTCCGTTAAGATCGTGAATCCATCGGGAGAGAGAGCCAACAACAATACGGAAGTGGTGAACTCAGAACTGGGCGGACTGCCCCCGGTCAACGGACCGTAAGCCAGGTGTTTCCACTTTACAGGGAGCCCCGCAGGCATGACTCCCGAAGGGAATTCTTTCTCTACCAACGTGAGCAGCCATCCTGACCCGACCGGGGATCGCCGCGCCGTCCTGCCGGTAAGGCGGGACGCCGGAGCGCCCCCGACACCCTCCCCACCGAAACCTGTTTCCGTGGACGACATGCTTTCCCAACTCCGCACACCGGAGGGCGGAAAGCGCCGGCGTCGAAGCGAGCAGCCCATCTATGCCAACCGCAGACGCCGAAGGATCATCATCGGACTCGTCCTCGGCATTTCCACCCTCGTCCTTGGCAGTTGGTACGGCTTTCGCTTCTTCCAGCGGCTCCGGCTCGAAGGAGAGACTTTCCGTGAAGGCCTCAATCGCCGCATTTCCAGTGCCGTCGGCTGCCATGTGGAATTCACTCGCATTCATGACGGCGGCGACAGCTCACTCTCCGCAGTCGAGGGCCGCTTCGACACGAATTACGAAGAACTCCTCGCCTCCGGGGACTTCACCGGCATCAATGCCCGCCTCACCTCGACATCATGGGTTTCCAGCGAGTGGGGAATTGAGCAACTCAGCATCACCCGCGGCACACTCACTTTCGACCCACAACGCGTTCCGACGACCGCCGACTCCATGAGGCTAGTGCCGCAGAGCTCCGGGCGCAAAAAGGAAGGCGGCGTCCGTTTCAGCATTGATCCCGAGCCCGACATCATCACTCTCGACAAGCTGCGCTTCACCGGCGGGCTTGATATTGAGTGGCCTTCCGGTGCCTCAAATCGCAAGCCGGAAGCCATTCGCGGGCTGCGCGGTCATACGAACTTCTCCGGCCCGGGAGCAATGAATGGCGGCTTCGCCGGAGGCACTATTGAACTCAACGAACTGCCTGAAATTCGCATCGTGCAGCTCAACTGGACCGTGAAGGGCAGGCAGCTTGAAATCCCAGGAGCCATCCTGCTTATCGGCAACGGTGATGCTCAAGCCGAAGTTTCCGGAAAGGCCGATCTCTCCCGCGATGGCACACTCGATCTGAATGTTTCCATCCAGAGCACTTTGCTTAATCGCTTACTCCCCATCGCATGGCATGAGCGCGTCGGCGGCATGTTTTCAGCAAAGGACGCCACCTTCCGCGCCACATTCGGCAAGGGACCCGAGCGCAAAATTGAGGGCGACTTCACCCTCGAAGGCGGCATCCTCCGCGGTCTGCCGTTCCTCAATAAACTCGCTATCGCCCTTCAGCGTCCGGATTTTTCCCAAGTGGAGTTTCCTCAACTCACC